>JAAOIL010000020.1 GCA_015163825.1 Alphaproteobacteria bacterium
AGACTAGGCTTGTATAAATCTGCAAGAGCGATGCCCCCGCCCGAATTTTGGCATAGGCTTGGTCGGGGGTGCTGATACCCCCCGCCCCGATAAGGGTGAGCCGTGGTCCTCCCTTTTTATATATGCCCTTTTTATATATGCCCCGATATACAGCGCGCAAAAGATCTGTGGAGGCGGTGAAAAGTGGTGCGCCTGATACGCCGCCCGATTCTGTGCTGGTAATACCCGCCCGTGAGGTGGTGGTGTTGGATATAATCAAGCCCGCTATGTTTTCGGCAATGGCACTTTCGGCAATCGCTATCGCCGCTGCGGGGGAGAGGTCGGGGGCAATTTTCACAAGGATTGGTGTGTCGGGCAGCACGCCACGCACCGCCGCCATTAAAACACGCGCCGATTCTGCCGTTTGTAAATCGCGCAAATGTGGCGTGTTTGGCGATGAGATATTTATTGTTATGTAATCTGCCAAGCCCTTAAATATTTGTGCTGCTTTGATGTAGTCGCTCACGCTGGCTTCTATGGTGCTGGCATTTTGGCGATTGGCACCGATATTGACCCCGATTAATCTTTTGGCTGAATTTTTTTCAGCACGAAAATAAATAAGTCGTTGGGCAGCCGCCGCCACCCCCTTATTATTAAACCCCATACGATTAATAAGCGCTTGTGATTTTGGCAGGCGAAAAATACGAGGGCGCGGATTACCCGCTTGGGGTTGCGGGGTTAGCGTGCCGACTTCGCAAAAGCCAAAGCCCAATTTTAATGCCCCCGCCATTGCCAGCGCATCTTTATCAAACCCCGCCGCCAGCCCAAATGGATTGGGGAAGTCTAGCCCCAATGCTTTTACCCGCAAAGCGGAATCATCCAAGCGGGGCGGGGGTAAAACAACACCCGCCATTTGCAAAGCCCGCAAAGTGAGTGTGTGCGATAGCTCTGGTGGCAGAGCAAATAATAGCGGGCGTAAGAAGGAATAAATCATGGGGCTTTAATCTCTGCCTAGGGCTTGTTGGATGAGGTCGTTGGTTTTTTCTAACCCATATAAAGCGACAAAAGAACCAAAACGCGGTCCTTGTTCTTGCCCCAATAATGTTTGGTAAAGGGTTTGAAACCATTCGCGTTGATTTTCACCATAATGTTCTGTGCCGACCGCATAGATAATGTTTTGTAGGGCTTGCGGGTCTGCTTCTGTCTCTGTCTCTAGTGTTGATTTCAATTGTGTTTGTAAATCGGTGAGGGCTTTTTTCTCTGCCGCATTGGGGGTGCGATAGGTTTTGTGCGGGGCGACAAAATCTTGGTAATATGCCAAAGCATAATCTACCAGACGATATAATAGGGCTTGCGATTCTGGTGTGATGGTGGGGGCAAATTGCGTGATGAAGCCCCACAAAATATCTTTGCTGTTGGCATTGCTGGCAATCGCCAAGTTCAACAAAAGCGCAAAACTTATCGGCAGCGTTTGTGATTCCACCACGCCATTATGGATATGCCAAACAGGATTATTGAGGCGAGTGGCGGTGTCTTGCGTCGCATATTTTGCCAGATGCGTTAGATATTCATCAACCGCTTTCGGGATGACATCAAAATGCAAGCGCTTGGCTTTGCGCGGGTGCTGATACATATAAAGCGATAGACTTTCGGGCGGCGCATAACGCAACCATTCATCCAGTG
>JAAOIL010000192.1 GCA_015163825.1 Alphaproteobacteria bacterium
CGTAAGATTTCATCATTGTTCATAAAATATCCTCCCCGAGATATGTTTTGTCTATGATACTATTATTGTGCCGTAAAGCCACCATCAATAACAAGTTCTGCCCCATTCATCCACACAAGATTCATCTGAGACTAAAAAGACCACCCCATCAGCAATATCACGCGGGACACCCATACGACCCGATGGGATTTGCGTTGTCGGCAATTCTACTGCCTCATTCTCGCTAGGCATATTGCCATGTTCCACCACTTTATCTTTCAATCTCATTTCTCGTCTCCCCCGACATTATGATCCATCGTGCGTGATGGTGCTTCCGACACCTTACCGATAATCTTTGCGGGCACACCCACTGCCGTAGAATAAGCGGGGACATCTGTAAGCACAACACTACCCGCCCCTATTTTTGCACAATCACCAACACGGATATTCCCCAGAACCTTCGCGCCTACCGAAATGAGCACACCATTACCGATTTTGGGATGCCTATCCCCCGCTTCCTTACCACTGCCCCCCAATGTGACATTATGCAAAATGGAAACCTCATCACCGACAACAGCCGTCTCGCCTATCACGACACCTGTGGCATGGTCTATAAACATCGCCTTACCGATTTGTGCGGCGGGATGAATATCTGCCTGAAATACCTCAGAGGCGCGGTTTTGAATATAAAGCGCCATACCCCTGCGCCCCGCACCCAATAACCAATGCGCCGCACGATAAGATTGCAAAGCCATATAACCCTTATAATAAAGCACAACATCAAGATAAGTTTTACACGCAGGATCTCTCTCATAACTGGCAACAATATCAAGCCGTGCCATCTGCCCTATCATCGGGTCTGCGTCATAGGCTTCGCTAAATAACTCGCACAACGGACGACAGCCCAGTTCTGCACTCGCAAGTTTCTCCGCTAGGTGCGAAGCAAGCACCTCCTCAAGGGCAGCGTGATTCAACACAGCATCATAAATGAAGCCAGAAAGTGCCGTCTCCGTCTCCACCAAATGCTGAGCCTCCTCACGCATTTGATGCCAAACAGGATCAACTCGTTTAATGTGTTTAGCAGGATTCCCCATCTGTCTCGCTCTGGTCTCGCTCTGGTCTCGCTCTTTTGTTGCATCATATAAGCAAACAGACTACCATTATTCCCAGATAATGCAAAAGGGAAATTAGATGAAAATCAAGACGCAATCGCCACGCATACAAGCGCAAGTGATACCGCTAGAGGGAACTGCCACAAGGGGTGAGATTACTTTCACTTATCCCGAACGGCATAATATTTTAGACCTAGAGGCGTGGCAAACATTACCGCAAGTGATGGCGGATATGGCGCAAGTAAAAGATATGCGCCTGATTACATTGCGGGGTTCTGGCGATAAATCTTTTGTTGCCGGTGCGGATATTACGCAATTTGATAGTGCTTTTTCGGGTGAGGCGGCGGGTGATTATGAACAAGCGACATCTGAGGCGTTTGCAGCGATTGCGGATTGTCCTGTGCCGACCCTTGCGGCGATTACGGGTTATTGCATTGGCGGGGGTTTGGCGATTGCGGCGGCTTGTGATTTACGCCTTGCGAGGGAGGATAGCACATTCTCTATTCCCGCCGCCCGATTGGGGTTAGCCTATCCCCCGAATGCGACAACAAGATTGCGGGAGATTGTAGGGGCGGCGCAAGCCAAATATATTTTATTCACTGCCGCCCGATTTGATTGCGCA
>JAAOIL010000193.1 GCA_015163825.1 Alphaproteobacteria bacterium
GCCGACCATATAGCCTGTGATATTATTCAAAAATATAAGCGGGATATTCGCCTGATCTATAATCTGGAAAAAATGCGCCCCCTTCGCCGCTTCATCGGGACTCATAGGACCATTATTGGCAACCAAGCCAACAGGGTGCCCCCCTATTTTAGCCTGCACACAAACAAGATTAACCCCATAGCGAGATTTGAAATCTGTAAAGGTTGAGCCATCAACGAGGCGTGTTATCAACTCTCTTGCATCATAGGGGATTTTATAATCGGTCGGGATAAGCCCCATCACTTCTTGCGTATCATAAAGCGGTTCTTTGAAATCACGAAGCGGTGGCGGCGGACAATGCGTGTTCCACCCCATATTGCCAACAACCTCTCTTATTTGACGAATACCATCGGCATCATCTTCGGCAAGATATTCTATCAAGCCTGTTGTGGCGGCGTGCATTTCTGTGCCCCCCAATTCACGCTCGTCTGCTATCTCGCCCGTCGCCGCTTGCACCAATGCCGCACCACCCAATGCCGCCATACCATTATGCTTAACGCCTACATTATAATCCGACATACCCGGCATATATGCCCCGCCAGCCGTGGAAGGTCCATGCAAAACGGTCAGGGTCGGGATACCCGCCGCACTCAACTTTGCCAGCATAAAAAATACACTGCCGCCATGCGCCCACAACTCCACCTTATAGCGCATAAGATTAGCACCAGCACTTTCCACCAAATGGATAAAAGGCAGTTTATGACGATATGCCATACGCATCATCTCTAGCATTTTGCGAAAGCCCATCTCTGTCGCCGCCCCCGCATTGATACCACTATCATCAACATTAACCATCGCGCGAACACCACTGACAAAACCAATGCCCCCCAAAGCAGAGCCACCCGGTATTGAGGTTTCTCTATCGGGGTCATCCACGCAATAGCTCGCCATATTGTAGAGCGGCAGAAACGGCATACCCGCATCTAGCAATTGCGCTAGACGTTGGCGAGGCGTCAGCTGCCCTCTTTCTTCAAACCGTGCTTTGCGCTTTTGCGATGTGTTTGTCGCCCTCGCCTCTAGCATACGCAAGTGTGAAAGCGCTTGCATTTGGTCGGCATAGTTCTTCGCATAAGCATCGCTGGCTGTATTTAATTTACTTTCAAATATCGGCATTATTGTCTCTCTAATTTATCCGCCATATCGTGGGGGACACGAATGGGGTGGTCAAGTAATATCTGTGCATAGGCTTTGCCTTGCGGGTCGTTACGGAGGCTGGCAACACCACCACCCCCCAACACGGAATCTAATAAAAAGTTTATGGCATACGAACCAGGTAGATAATAGCGAGTGATATTTGCGCCCGCTTCCATAAAGTGTGAGAATCTTTTAGCAACTGCCGCTTCGTCTAGTGTCGCCCAAATATACGGCACATATTCAGCTTGGCGTGCGATAATACCGATATTCGCTTTATTGCCCTTATCACCAGAACGACCCCATGCCAGTTTCACCAAAGGCACCGCCCCCATATTATCACTAGCGACAGGCGGTGGCGGTGGCGGTGGCGGCACGAGAGAAGCGGCATCAAAAACCTTGCCCTCTATAAGGGGCAAGTCTTGCACCGCCCCATCAAAGTCTAGTGTTAATGGCACACGCGCTTTATCTATCGTGAAAGAAAATAGCCGTGCCACAGGCGAAGGCTTTGCGCGCGCCCCCGCAAACATCGTCAGCCCTGCGGGTGTCGCCAAACCCAACCCACTGATTTCTTTCAATAATACCCCTGCCCCTGTTGCCTCTGCGTGTTTGGCGGCGATTTTCAAAACAACCTCACGTGGGGCGGTGGTAGAGGGTGCGGCATGGGCATCACCATATTGACTATCGGCACCGATAATCTCAAAATCGGTTTCGCTGAAGTCGCCCATATTGTGTTCGCGTAAATAAGTTTGCGCCCTTGTAAATGCCGCATCCGCAAAAGCAGAGGCTTTCGCTTTGGCATCAAAGCCTACGAAGCTCATCATCGTGCCCACACGGAAGCCGTCAAAATAGGTGGCGCACACTTTATATCCTTTGGGCGGTGGTGCGCCTTTTGCATGCGACACCCGCACTTTATTATCCCCACTTTGCGTGATTTTGGTTTGTGTGAAATCGCACACGACATCGGGCAACATATAGGCTTGTGGGTCGCCTATTTCGTAAAGCATTTGCTCGGAGATTGTGCCGACATTAACGATGCCGCCTGTATCTTTCGGTTTTGTGCAAGTGAAAGTGCCGTCTGCTTCTACCTCTACAATCGGGTAGCCTATAGTGGCGATGCTATCTGCCACCAAATGCCAATCCGTGAAATTGCCGCCTGTCGCTTGCGGACCACACTCTATTATATGCCCCGCCAAAGAACCAGCCGCCAATTTATCGTAATCCGTTTGTTGCCAGCCAAATTCGTGAATACATGCCCCCAAAGTAACCGCACTATCAACACTGCGACCCGTGATGACAATATCCGCCCCCCTATCTAATGCCGCCGCGATAGGGAACGCCCCCAGATAAGCATTGATGCTAGCCAGTTCATCGGCATCAGGAAAGGCGACGCCCGAGAACATATCCTTTATGTCATTACCCGCCAGTTCTTTTGCACGAGGCAAAAGGTCATCGCCGATAATCGTTGCCACTTTCAGATTTAAGCCTTGTGCTTTTATCTCTGCCCGTGCTGCCGCCGCACACGCTTGCGGATTAACACCACCCGCATTGGTTAGCACCTTCACGCCTTGTGTTGCTATATCTTGTAGGTTCGGTTTTAATACACCCGTGATGAAATCTGCGGCATAGCCTCCGTCAGGTTTCGCCGCCCGCGCCCGTGCCATTATGGACATCGTTATTTCTGCTAGAAAATCATAGACGAGATAATCTACCGCACCACCACGCAACAATTGCGGGGTTGCCATCATTGACTCCCCCCAATATCCGCTTGCACCGCCTATGCGTATGGTGTTGCTCATCGTTCCTCCCTATGCCATTTGGTTCTGCCATAACCCCCTTGATTTGCAAAGCCAAAAAAGGCACGATAGCTGTAAAGTATGAGGAGACAAAAATGCTAAACCCCTATTTGACCGAAACACGCAAAGCCTTTCAAGATATGCTGGTTCGCTTTGTGGCGACGCAGATGACCCCTTATATAGACGAGTGGGATGAGGCGAATAGAGGGGGCTTGGCAAGGATAATGAGGCGGGGATAATGGGGCGGGGATAATGGGGCGGGAATAATGGGGCGGGGATAGAAAGACAAATTACACCCTACCCGACCCAACACCCGCAGATATGCTTTAATCACGCTCACACCACAAAAATCTATATCCTACCAAGTGTCGATGAAGGGGCGTTTGCCTTTGCCACCTTTTTTGCCGACTTGCATTGTTTTTAGGGCGCGGGTTAGATAGTGGCGTGTGTCGCGGGGGTCTATAACCGCATCTATTTCATGATACATAGCAACATTAAGGGCTTTGCCGCTTTCAATCATCGCGGCGAGTAATTTGTTAAATAAGGCGGCCCCTGCTTCGCTACCTTCGCCACCTGCGGCTTCTATTTCTTTGGCATAGCCTAAGCGGACTGCGCCTTCCAGCCCCATCGGTCCGAACTCTCCTGTTGGGAAGGCTATCGTCAATTGTGGCACATGGAAGGAGCCCATAGCCATTGCCTGCGCCCCCAACCCATAGCCTTTGCGCAAACACACCATAAAAACGGGCACAGAAACACTAGCCCCTGCCACCATCAACGATGAGGCACGGCGCACTGTGGCGCGTTGTTCGTGTTCGGGTCCTACCATAAAGCCCGGCGTATCGCATAAAGATAGAATGGGTATATCAAAGCCATCGCATAGTTGAATGAATCGTGCCGCTTTTTCTGCGGCGTCTGCGTCTATGGCACCGCCTAAATGTGCGGGGTTATTGGCAATCACCCCAAAGGGTGCGCCTTCTATGCGTAAAAAGCCTGTAATCATACCCACGCCATAGCCCGCTCGCAATTCAAGGAAACTATCTGTGTCTGCCAACAGCCCAATTGCGGCGCGCATATCATAGCTGCGTTTTCTATCTTCGGGGATAATATGGCGCAAGGCGCGTTGGTCTGCACATTCATATTGCAACACACGCCCCTGAAAGAAGCCCAGCAATTGTTTTGCCATGCGCACGGCATCGGCTTCATCTTCGGCAAGCAAATCTACCACGCCATTTTCAGTTTGCACCGACATAGGGCCGACATCTTGGGCGGCATAAGCCCCCAGCCCCCCGCCTTCTATCATAGCGGGACCACCCATACCGATAGAACTATCTTTTGTGGCAATCGTAACATCGGCACAACCGAACAACACAGCATTACCCGCAAAACAATAACCATTGTTAATCGCAATGCGTGGCACAATCCCACTTGCTTTGGCGAAAGTGGCGAAGGTCATAACATCTAATGTCGCGCCTTGTATTTTCGCAAAGTCAGTATCGCCCGGTCTGCCACCACCACCTTCGGTGAAAAAGATAATCGGCACTTGCCATTCTTGCGCCAGTTCCAAAACCCTATCCGTCTTTTTGTGATTAAACGCCCCTTGCGTACCCGCCAGCACCGTATAATCATACGCCAGCACTGCCACTTTCGCCTCTTCCTCGCCCATAAGGTCGGCATTGATTGTGCCAAACCCTGCCACCAATCCATCGGCGGGGGTGTTGTCAATCAAATCATCTAATGTGCGCCGTGTGCGCTGGGCGGCAACAACCAGCTGCCCATACTCCACAAAACTATCGCTATCGCAAATATCAGAAACATTCTCTCGCGCTGTGCGGTGCCCTTTATCGTGGCGGCGTTGCACGCGTTCGGGGCGGTTGGCATCTTGTGTTCGTGCCAATCGCGCTTGTAGTTCTGCTAAATCAGGACGGATAGCATCTAGATCAGTATCACTCGTTTGCACCGTTTGCGCTTGTGTGCCTTGCGTTTGTGTCAGCGTGAATAAAACTTGCGCCTCCTCCACGACCACACCTTCCTCCACAATGATAGAGTCTATCGTGCCATTATATGGTGCGGTTATTGCGTGTTGCATTTTCATCGCTTCAAGAATGACAATCTCTGCACCCGCCACAATCTGCGCCCCCTGTTTAGCATTGATACTATGGACGACCGCTTGCATCGGAGCGGTTATCTTTATTTGCTTCGCCATCTATAGTTCCTCAAAGTGTTTTGTTTGCGGATTATAAACAGACAAAATACCCCGCCCTATATCATGATAGGCGCCATGCAAAGTTAGCGCGCCACTCATTTGTGCCGTCGCCACAAACGGGAATGTCAGCAAATTATCAAGCGAGTTAACTATGCTCTGCTGTGCCATCGCTTGCACTTGTGCCTCGCGATTTTGCGCTTTATCCAACCCATCAAATGCAGGGCGCATAAGGTTCAACCACTGCTTAACAAACTGATAATCATCAGCCGCCACCGCCTCGCCACTGCATTGCGCATGGCAATTCTGCACACCACCACAAGCCGCATGACCCAACACCAGCAAATGTTTCACCTCTAATGCCCGCACCCCAAACTCTACCGCCGCAGAAGTGCCATGATAATCATCCGTCAGCTTAAAAGGCGGCACAAGATTCGCTATATTACGATGCACAAAAAACTCACCCGGGCGTGCCTTCAAAATATCCGCAACATAAACACGGCTATCGCAACACGATATAACCATCACATCGGGATTTTGCCCCGACGCTAATGTTTCATAATCCGCTTGGTGGGGCGTAAAATTCTCCTCACGCCAAATGCGATACCGCTCCACCAAAAACGAAGGAAATGGTGCTATCCCCGACATTGCTTTTAATCTCCTTATATTGTGGAAAACTCCACCATAAGGATTTACACAAGCACACCAAAATGACAAGAATAATCTATTATGAATCTTACAAAAAAAGAGATACCTGCGCTTTATAAAGAAATTGTCGCCCTACACGACAAGCACTTAAAGAAGCATAAAATTACGCTTCCTCAGCTAAAGCGAGGCAGTGATTTTAGCAAGGATGCTAAAGCCGCACGTTGGAAACAAAAATATAATTTAAAGTAGTTTAACAATTTTCTCACATTCATCTATGCGCTTTTGGCAAATATCAAAATTCTCTTTTTCTTTTTCTATACCAATATAATTGCGCCCACTTTGTATAGCGGCAATGGCAGTGCTACCTGACCCTAAAAAGGGATCTAGCACAACCTGCCCTTCAA
>JAAOIL010000194.1 GCA_015163825.1 Alphaproteobacteria bacterium
CAACACGATCCCTTTGGCGGTGTCAATGACGGCGAAGTGTTATGGGGGCGGGGTGCCGTGGATATGAAAGGGGCGATAGCGGCTTTTGTTAGTGCTGTTTCTTCTTATTTGGTGGGTGGTAACAATAGTGATAAAAATAGAGGCTCAATCAGTTTTTTAATCACGGGTGATGAAGAAGGCGTCGCCATTAATGGCACAAGAAAAATGCTGGATTGGTTGCGCAAGGAAGGCGAGACCATTGATGATTGTTTGGTCGGGGAGCCGACCAACCCTGAAACATTGGGTGAGATGATAAAAATCGGGCGGCGGGGCAGTGTCAATGTTGTGCTGAAAATGCGTGGCAAAGAAGGGCATGTGGCATATCCGCATTTGGCGCAAAACCCTATTGCGGCTTTGCTGGCAGTGCTGACCGCCCTCAATAATACACCCCTTGATGAGGGCAATGAGCATTTTCAAGCCTCGCATTTGGAAATTACCACGATAGATATTGGTAATGAGACGACCAATGTTATTCCCGCCAGTGCTTCGGCTCGCTTTAATATCCGCTATAATAATGAATATAATAAAGAGCGCATAGAAGAATGGGTGCAAAATATATTGGACGCACACACACCAGAAGGCGTGGCATGTGTGCCGACATTTACCCATAGTGGTGATGCTTTTTTGACACCCCTTAATTTAAAAGAGACTAATAATCTTACCCAGCATTTAAGGGCAGCGATTGAAAGTGTAACGGGGCGCATTCCTGAACTTTCAACATCGGGTGGCACATCTGATGCGCGCTTTATAAAAGATAGTGCACGGGTGGTGGAGTTCGGGCTTATCAGCCAGACGATGCACAAGACCGATGAATGCGTACGCCTTGACGATTTAAGAAACCTCACAAAAATCTATGAAATGTTGTTGGAAAATTATTTTTCATAATCTACTTGCATGAGGGTTAGCCCATGCGCTGGTGCCACTGGCGCACACGCCGCCCTATCGCAAGCCTCTAGCGAGGCTTTGACATCGCGGGGTGTCCATTTACCCTCGCCAACTAATTTTAACGCCCCCGCCATAGAGCGCATTTGATTATGTAAAAAAGATCGTGCCGTCGCCGTGATTTTTATTATTTGCCCCTCCCCCTCATCAAGGGCGGCTTCATCAAATTTAGAGTGCACCTCTAATTTATCCAATGTTTTAAGCGGTGATTTCGCCTGACAATGCGCCGAGCGAAAAGTGGTAAAATCATGATTGCCAAGCAATGTTTGTGCCGCCTCTGTCATCGCATTGGTGTCAAGGGTGCCGTTGAGGGGGCGGGGGATATGCCACGCTTGCGGCGCATCTAATGTGAGCGGCGCGCGCCGTGCCACAATATAATAAAGATAATGCCGAGCGCATGCCGAAAATCTGGCATCAAAATCATCAGGCACCACTTGCGCCGATAATATCGCAATGCGGTGCGGTCGCAAATGATGATTCATCGCATCACATATTTTTTGCGGGGTATAATCACCCTCTATATCTAAATGCGCCACCTGCCCGCGCGCATGAACCCCAGAATCTGTGCGCCCCGCCCCTTGCGGTATAAGGCGGGTGCCATAAAACTTTTCTATGGCATCAGCCAAAGCATCTTGCACGGCGCCGCCATCACGCTGACTTTGCCAGCCACAAAAACCAGCGCCGTCATATTCTATTAGCAAACGATAGCGCATCTATTTGCCTCGCTTATGCCACGAATAAAATCTGCCGCAGACATTGCCGCCTTGCCCGCCCGTTGCACTTGTAAGAGGCGTAACCCCCCTTTTTCGCAAGCAATCGTTAAGGGGGATTCTATGATTGTTCCTACTTTTACACCTTTAATACTTGTGGTTGTTTCAGCCGATAAAACTTTGACACGCATATCATTATATAAAAACCATGCGCCGGGGCTTGGCGAAAGCCCATGGATATGTCGCTGTACAACATCAGCACTATTACGCCAATCAATGCGGGTTTCGCTCTTGTCTATTTTTTCAGCATAAGTGATGCCGATTTCTGGTTGCGGTTGGGGGGTTAAAGTATTGAGAGCGGCGAGGGTTTTGACAATCGCTTCTGCCCCCAATCGGGCAAGGTCGTTATGTAGTGTGGCGGCGGTGGTGGTGTCGTCAATGCCCCATTCTTTTGTTGCCAGTATCGCCCCTGTATCTAAGCCTTTATCCATTTGCATAATGGTAATGCCTGTTTTTGTGTCCCCAGCCATAATCGCCCGATTGATAGGGGCTGCGCCCCGCCAACGCGGTAAAAGCGAGGCATGGATATTCCAACAGCCATATTTGGGAAGACTTAATAAGGAGGCGGGGATAATATGCCCATAGGCGGCAACAATGGCGATATCTGCCGCTTGTAAATCTCTCGTAATTTCTGGCGTAATTTTTGTGCCTTTTAGCGAGGTTGGGGTGCGCACCACCAGATTTAGGGCTTCGGCTTCCCGTTGTATGGCGGAGGCTTGCGGGTGTTTGCCACGTTTGGCGGGTGCCGACGCGCGCGTGCAGACCGCAATAATATCATGTCCCGCTTTATGGAGCGCCCGCAAAGACGGCACTGCAAAATCAGGCGTGCCCATAAAGACAATACGTAGTTTTGAGAAAACACTCATACTCTATTCGCTTTGATGTTTTTCATTTTGGGTTTTGCGGATTTTTTTCAAAACCATATCGCGTTTGAGGCGTGATAAATGGTCTAAAAAAACAATGCCGTTTAAGTGATCTAGCTCGTGCTGGATACAAGTGGCTAATAGGCGCGCGCACTCTAACTCTTGCGGGGTGCCGTCATAATCTAGGAATGTGACACGGCATTGGGCGGGGCGTGTCACATCATCAAAAAAACCCGGCACGGAAAGACAACCCTCTTGGTAGTTGCGCATTTCATCTGAAACCCAAATAATTTCAGGATTTATAAAAAAGCGTGGCTCTGTTTCTGTATTGGGTTCTGCTTCACGACTAATTTCACTATTAGAAGTAGGGAAATCTTGTGGCTCTTCGTCTTTTTCGTCTCTTGGTGATAGGTCCATAACAATCACCCGCACGGGCGCGCCCACTTGGATAGCCGCCAGCCCTATGCCATGCGCGGCATACATCGTCTCTAACATATCATCCATTAAACCACGCAGAGCAGTCGTTACGCCACCTTCTACAGGAGCAGAGACCTGCTTCAACCGCTTATCGGGAACCTCTATTATGTTGCGTATTGCCATGCTTTGGAAATAAGCCCCTTGCCGCTTTTAGTCAAGGTGTCGTGGCTTAACCCCCAATTAGCCCCCCCTTAACGGCGCGATTTTATCGCCGCTAAAAGTGTGCCCTCATCTAAATAATCTAACTCGCCGCCAACAGGCACACCATGCGCCAAGCGGGTTATCTTTAATGTTTCTTGCTCTTTTTGGTCTGCCAGTAAATCTATAATATAATGTGCTGTCGCCTGCCCCTCGACAGTGGCACCCGTGGCGACAATCACCTCGCGCACTTCTGATGCTTGCGCACGGATTTGCAACGCCGCAAGATTTAACTCGTCCGGTCCAATACCATCAAGCGCCGATAAAGTGCCACCCAAAACATGATAACAACCCTGCACCGCCCCCGCCCGCTCTAATGCCCATAAAGCACCTACATCTTCCACCACGCAAATAATACTTTTATCACGGCGGGGGTCGGCGCAAATCGTGCAAGGCGCAATGCTATCTATATTGCCACAGATTTCGCATATCTTAATCTCATCACGCAAAGCCACAAGCGCATCGCTTAACGGATTCAATAAGGATTCGCGCTTGCGCATAAGCTGCAATACCGCGCGGCGTGCTGAACGAGGACCAAGACCCGATAGCCGCGATAGATATTTAATCAGGGTTTCAATTTCTTGCCCCGCCATATTATTCGTCTTCTTTATTTGTGGCAGAGTTTGAGTCTGTGTCGGGGTCGGAGATGGGGTCGGAAGTGGGGTCGGATTCTGTTTCAGATTCTAAAGAAGGGATAACCGATCTTATTTCTGCGCCTGCAAATACTGCCAATGCCGCTTTAACTTGGGGGTCAGATTCGGCGGCAATTATTTTGGGATCATTTTTTATGGAGGCGTCTCCTTGAGAGGCAGATAGTTCTGCAGAATTAGGCACTGCTTTCAATTGTGCTTTTGGCGGCGTTTCTGGCTGTGGTTGTTGTTGTTGTTGGGGCGCGGCGGCGGCATTGCCCCCAACTGCTTGTGCCTGTGGTGGCTGAGATTGAGATTGTGGTTGAGATTGTGGTTGAGCCTGAGATTGCGGCTGTGTGGAATTTGTCGCCTCATATTGTTTGATAAGGTCTTCGGGTGTCGGGGCATCGGCTAAATGTGCCAAGCGAATAAGCACCATTTCTGCCGCCGCCCGTGCCTGTGCGGCAAACCGCACCTCCTCATAGCCTTGCGATAATATCTGCCAGACACGCGTTAATATCCGTGTCGAGAGGGTCTTTGCCGCCTCTGCGCCGCGCAAGCGCATCGCCTCTGAATAGGTGACATCATCGCTGGCTGCCGCCACAAACTTAATCCGTGTCAGCCAATAAGTCAGTTCGGCTAAATCAGCAATAATCGTGGCGGGCTCGGTGCCCATATTATAATGCTCCTCAAACTCCGCCAGAGCTGCCGATAAATCACCCCGCAAAAGTAAATCAAATAAATCAAAAAGACGCTCGCGATTCGCCATACCCAAAATCACCCGCATATTTGTAGCATCAAGGGCTTGCACCCCCGCCCCCGCCTCATCGCCACTATAGGCAAAGGCGCGGTCTAATAAAGAGAGCGCATCACGCGCCGAACCATCGGCGGCACGCGCGATAACCGCCAATGTTTCATCGGCAAGGGCGACCGATTCCTTATCGCAGACACGGCGCAACAATAAGGCAATCTCATCTAATGTTAAGCGGCGTAAATCAAAACGCTGACACCGCGACAAAACAGTAATCGGCACAGTACGGATTTCTGTCGTGGCAAAAATAAACTTGGCATAAGGCGGTGGCTCCTCCAATGTTTTTAGCAAACCATTAAATGCCGAACGCGATAACATATGCACCTCGTCAATAATATAAACCTTATAACGAGCTGATACAGGCGCATAACGCACATTCTCTATTATCTCGCGGATGTTATCTATGCCCGTATTGGAAGCCGCATCCATCTCCAACACATCAACATGATTACCCGCCATTATATCCGCGCAATGCGTGCCTTCTTTCTCCATAGATAAAGTCGGGGCATCTATACCCGCCTCTGTATCAGCATAATTTAGCGCCCGTGCCAAAACACGCGCCGTCGTCGTCTTACCAACACCACGCACCCCCGTTAAAATAAACGCATGCGCTATACGATTTGTCTGGAACGCATTGCGTAAAGTTTGCACCATCGCTTCTTGACCTATCAAATCCTCAAAAATGCGTGGGCGATATTTACGCGCCAAGACTTGATAACCCGCCTGCGCTGGCTGGGCTGGCGGGGTGTCTGCTATTCCCTCAAATCCGTCTTGCAATGCTGCCTCCCTTATAAAAACTAGAGCGGAAAGTCGGACAATGACCCACCCGCCATTGTTGGAGCTGCTTCCTCTCGGACCTGACTCGGTTGGCAATTTTGCGTGTCCATCGCCGACCTTCCACCACGCACTATAGCATAGCGGCGGGCAAAACCCAAGATTAAGACGGGGGCGTGTCGTGTTGATTTCTATGCTGGGCTATGCCAAAGTCGTGTCAAAACCGCTTATATGGTGCTGATATATAAAGGAGAAAATAAATATGCCCCTAAACCCAAATAATATTTTTTTTAGTGGCAACCCGCTTGACCGCGCGGGTAATCAACGCACCGATGATGAATGGGTCGCCCAAAAGAAAGCAGCGCAAGATACTCTTTTTGTTCCCTTTTGGCATTTGCGCCCGCTTATTTTGCCCGAAGCACAAGCGGGGTTGGGGCGTGATGTCGGCTGGTTGCCCCGTGCCGCCTTTGGGGAGTTGTTATCAGTAAATAGTGAGAGGCTTTGTGTTTTCTTGGGGCTTAATCGGCGGGGTAAGGCTTTATTTGCCGTTGATATTAGCGATGCCAGCCAGCCCGAAGACGCCGGTCCGTTCAAAGGGTTGGGGCTATTTGAAGATTTGCGCGAATTGGCAATGGCGGGGGATATGCCCCCGACTGAATTAGCGATTATGGCGCAGGGAAAATCTATGGTGGATTGGCATTTGCGCCATCGTTTTTGTAGTGCTTGTGGTGGTGAAACAGGCTTGAGCGAAGGCGGGTATAAACGAAATTGTGGGGCGTGTGGCAGCGACCACTTTCCCCGCACCGACCCTGTGGTGATTATGCTTGCTACGCATGATGATGCTTGCCTTGTCGGGCGACAAGAAGCGTGGGGTGA
>JAAOIL010000195.1 GCA_015163825.1 Alphaproteobacteria bacterium
GTGGTAATCTGGCAACACTCGCTGCCGATAATGGCTGGGCGGGGCTTGTCATCAATGGCTGTGTCCGCGATTGTGCCGAATTAAAAGCCGCCAAAATCGGCATCAAAGCCTTAGCCGCCCACCCCAAAAAGAGTGAAAAACGTGGGCTAGGCACTTATGATGTGCGGTTATTTTTTGGCGGCGTGGTAATACACGCGGGCGATTGGCTCTATGCCGATGAAGACGGCATAATAATTTCCGCCACACCATTATCAAATTAGAAACTTTTGCCCGACCCTAATTGTCCCAATCGTGATGTGATGGTGTGAAACTCTGCGACCATATTATCAATGATTGTTTGCACGGGCTCCACCGCTTTTATCAGCCCTGCCGTTTGTCCCGCCAGACCAACAGAGGCTTCCATATCACCGCCAAAATATAAGTCTAATATATTCTTGAATGTATCGGGGGGCATTAAGCCTTCGTCATAGATAGTGTTGGTGCGCTCCGTCTTTAAGGCACGAATACAAGGCGAGGCTTTTTTATTGAGAACATAAGTGCCTGTGGTCGCGGCTTCAATAATGGCGGCTTTGTAATTATCATGCACCGGACTCTCAGCAGAGGATACAAAGCGTGTGCCCATTTGCACGGCTTCTGCGCCCAGCGCAAAGGCGGCTGCCATACCGCGTCCATCGCAAATACCACCAGCGGCGACCAATGGCACATCAACGGCGGCGCGTATGGCTTGCAATAAAACAAGGGTGGAAACTTCTTCGGGATTTTTGAAACCACCGCCTTCGCTACCTTCCACGACCAAGCCGTCAATACCCGCCTCCACACAACGAATAGCCGTCTCCACCGTTGGCACGGCATGATAGACGATAATCCCCGCCTCTTTTAGGGGCTTGATATATTTAGCGGGCGACCCTGCCGAAGTGGTTACAAATTTCACGCCACTTTGGCAAATATAGTTCAGCATTGCATCATCTTTTAGGAACAAGATAGGCAGATTAACACCAAAAAATGGTTTGCTATCAAGGGCAAGCATTTTTTCTATTTCGGCTTTGCAGGCTTCGGTCTCCCCTGATGATGTTTCAATAATACCTAACCCGCCCGCCGCGCATACAGCAGATGCCAAGGGGGCGCGCGCAATCCACCCCATAGGGGCTTGGATAATGGGATATTTTACATTTGTGTGTTCTAAAAATCGGTTTTGCATTTTGTCCTCCTAAAATAGGCTGCGTTGAATAAATAGGAAAACACCATAAGCGGTGAGGAAGCAAGCGGCAATATCCTTTATGGCGATAGGGGTGGTTATCCCCCCCGAAAATTTCGCCAGAACACGCCCAGATAAAAGGCGGGATAATATGGCACGGCTTATGAAAATGGTGGCTATTATAGCGATTTGCCCGATTTCCACCCCGATATTAAACCCGAATAAAGCTTGAATGATTTGCGCTGGCGGCAGCCCAATATCGTGCAAAACCCCACCAAAGCCGAAGCCATGCACCGCCCCAAATAGTAAAGTCATAAGGGGGGCGAAGCGGTGTGTATCGTCTGTCGTGCGGATTAAAAAGCCATAGCATAGCGTAAAGATAATCAACCCCGCCCATGCTTGCGGGGGTAGATTGCCCCCGATAATCGCCAATATCAATAATGCTAAAGCGACCACGCCGCCCGCCTTTTTCATAAGGTGTTGTCGTGCTAAAATAGATTCAGCCGCCACAAGGGCTATGGTAAAGCCGATAATCGCTTCTACCACGGCACTATTCGGCAGGGCGATTTCTAAAGCAGCAAGGGCGAGGGTAACACTATGCCCAAAGGTAAAACCAGTAATTAGAAAAATGGTTTGGCGCATATTTGTTGCCAATAATAACAGGCATAATAAAAAAGCGATATGATCTATGCCGCTTATAATATGGGTGA
>JAAOIL010000196.1 GCA_015163825.1 Alphaproteobacteria bacterium
AGGGCGTCCGGCAAAGGCGCCATCTAAATCGACAATATGTAAATGCGAAAAGCCTTGTGCTTCAAAAATCTTTGCTTGGGCGGTCGGGTCATCATTAAAAATGGTGGCGCGTTGCCTATCCCCTTGCTGGAGGCGCACACATTGCCCGTCTTTTAAGTCAATGGCGGGATAAAGATTCATGGGCGCCACGCCAGAAAATCTTTGATGAATTGCAAGCCAACACTTTGACTTTTTTCGGGATGAAATTGTGTGCCACAAAATGTATCTTGCGCCACACACGCCACAAGGGGGGTGCCATAATCGCAAGTGCCATAGACAACAGCCTCATCTGCGGGGGCGGCACAATAACTATGCACGAAATAACCGTGTTTGCCGTCAAGGGCATTAAACACTTTATGAGGTTTGTTAATGTTAATCTCATTCCAGCCCATATGCGGAATCTTGTAAGAAGGCTTCTTATCAAGGGGTATAATATCAAGGGGTATAATATCTCCCTGCAACCAGCCCAGCCCTTGTGTTGTTTTTTCCTCTAGCCCTTTTGTGAATAATAATTGCATACCAACACAAATACCCAAAAAAGGGCGCCCACATTGGCGCACCCGATAATCCAGTGCTTCGCATAGCCCATCAATCGCCGCCAGCCCCGCCATACAATCGGCAAAAGCACCGACACCCGGCAAGACAATCGCCTCGGCTTGCGCCACGGCATCGGCATTATTCACCACGCACACATCACGTGTTTGCTCTAGGCTTTGGGCGACACGCATAAATGATTTTTCTGCCGAGCGTAGATTACCCGAGCCATAATCAATAATCGCCACACTCATACCGCCCTCATAGTCTAGCCGTCAGATGATTGCTGGCCCAACATACCTTTGGTGGAAGGTAAATCTGTGCTGGCGCGTGGGTCTATGGCAATGGCAGTGCGCAAGGCACGCGCCAGAGCCTTAAAACAACTCTCAATAATATGGTGATTATTTTCGCCATAAAGATTTTCAACATGCAAAGTAAGCCCCGCCGCTTGCGAGAAAGCCTGAAACCATTCCTTAAAAAGTTCCGTATCCATATCGCCAAGTTTGGGTTTAGAGAAGGCGACATGCCAAATCAAATAAGGCCGCCCCGACACATCAAGCGCCACACGCGAGAGCGTTTCATCCATAGGAATGGTCGCACTGGCAAAACGGGTTATGCCACGCATATCGCCCAAAGCCTCCTTAAAGGCCTCGCCCAGCACAATGCCGGTATCTTCTGTTGTGTGGTGGAAATCAATATGCAGATCACCTTTGGCTTGCAAGGTAATATCCATCAAAGAATGCCGCGAGAGTTGCTCTAGCATATGGTCTAAAAACCCAATGCCTGTGGCAATATCATAAGTGCCACTGCCATCTAACTGCAATGTCGTGGTAATCTGTGTTTCTTTGGTGCGGCGCTCGCTGCTGGCTTGTCGCGTCATTATCATCTCCTATTTTTACACCCTATGCTCATTCTGCTTTAGCAGAAAAATGCGGGTAATTCTAGTCGCCCGTTCTAACGAGGCGCCATTTTTGACCCCGTTCCTCTAGGGCTTGTTCAAACACCCATAAATCATCGCTGATATGCGGGTTAAGCGAGCCTGAAGAGGACGGCGCGTCCTTTTCTGCCGCCTTATCTGCCTTATCAACCAGATAGGATAAAATTTCAGCACGAAACCGCACTTCCAATTGCACTTGCTGACCCATTTCACCTTTTTCCCCCGCCTCAATAATCAGCGCATCCTCTAAACTTGGGCGTTGCAAATTAATAATCTGTGTGCGCAACGCTTTACCCGCGCTCTGCCTCTGGGTAATCGCCGCCGCAAAGCCGTCATAAACATCATCGCCTAAAAATTCTTTCACAGGCGCTAAATTATCATCGGCAAAAGCCAGCAATATCATCTCATAGACATGCGATGCCCCTTGTAAAAACTGCGCCTCATCAAAAGCGGGCTGGAGCTGGCGAAACAAAGCAATCCCTCTGCCGCCTTCTGGAGCGGGTTCTGGGACTCCTTCTGGGGCGGGTTCTGAGGCGGGTTCTGAGGCGTCTGCCTCTTGATCTATCGTATTGGGGTCATCTGGCGTTTGTGTTTGGGGCGGGGCTTCGGGTGTTTGATGGTGGTTATTATCTTCAGGATTACGCATACCCAACACACCGCGCAATTTGAAGAACACAAAGACGATGATAAGCAGTAAAATCACATTGAGTGGATTTATCATAATTGCACTATGCCCTTTTTTTCGTGCATTGGAAAGGCTATGATGATGTTATGTCATTATTACTGCTGATATTTTTGATTGGGGTGCCCGCCTTAGAGATTTATCTCTTCATCCTTGTCGGGGGGGTGATTGGTGGTGGCTGGACGATTATTGCCATTATTGCCACGGCGATGATTGGCTTATCATTAATGCGGCGACAGGGTTTAGCGGTTTGGGCACAAGTGCGCGCCGCGCAAGGGCGCCCCGACCAAACAAAGAGCAAGCCGCCCATAGCAGAAGCGGCGCATGGGATTCTTATTTTGGTGGCGGGGGCACTTTTAGTAACGCCGGGCTTTATGACCGATATCGTGGGGTTTTTATTATTATGGCGCGGCTTTCGCCTGCTTTTAATCGCCGGCATATTAGAGGCAGCATTAACGGGTATTTATAGCAGTGCCTTTTCTGGTAGTGCTTTTTCTGGCAGTCCCTTTTCTGGCAGTGCCCCGCCTAAACCCGACATCACCCCTGATACAGCCACCGATACAATAGAGGGCGAATACTGGTCATCCTCTGAAGATGATAAATAAGACTTGAAAATAGGACTTAAAAAAATAGAGACTTGAGAAATTCTCTCAAACCATTATAACCCTTTATATCCATAATGCCCTAATATACCCATAATAAAGGAGACCGATGATGAGTAAAAAAACCCCCTCCACAAAAGAGGCTACAAAAGAGACCGCAAAAAAGCCCGCAAAAGAGAATATGCCAGCACCCGCCCCAGAATCGGGACAAGATGAAAATGCGCCGCGTTTGCAAATTCTAGCACAATATGTCCGTGATTTATCATTTGAAAATCCGGGCGCGCCAAACTTTCGCCTGCCCGAAGGCGAGCAACCCGAAATGAAAATCA
>JAAOIL010000197.1 GCA_015163825.1 Alphaproteobacteria bacterium
CGACAACATCTGTTTTGGTGATACGCCCCGCTTTGCCCGTGCCTTTTATATCTTGGGCGGACAATCCATGCTCTTCAATCATGCGTTTAGCAGACGGCATAACTTTATTAGAAGCTTCTGTTGGTGTTGGTGTTGGTGTGGGAGTTGGTGTTGAAGTGGGAGTTGGTGTTGGTGTGGGAGTGGGAGTGGGAGTTGGTGCTGATTCTTGTGGGGTTTCAGGCACAAAAACAGGAGGGGAAGCAGGCACAGAAGCAGTTGCACTCTCATCTATCGCCCCCAATAACGCCCCGATTTCTACCGTATCCCCTTCTTGCGCGACAATCTTTGTCAGCACCCCCGCCACTTGCGCTGGCACTTCCACACTGACTTTATCTGTCTCTAATTCGCATAAAGGTTCGTCAAGCGCCACCGCCTGACCGACTTGTTTATACCATTGGGCAATGGTCGCTTCTGTAACCGATTCCCCAAGCATTGGCACACGGATTTCATTTGCCATTTGTATCTCCTTTGCCCTGACCTTTATGATGATTATCTGTCGTGTTAGCAATAGAATTTGTGCCTGTCCCCGTCAATACTCCCTTTAGAGCCGCTTGTAGAAAAGCCTCGCGCTCTGCCAAATGGGTGCGCATCAAACCTGTCGCTGTCGACGCTGCCGCCCGCCGCCCCGCATAAAACGGGCGGCTATATTTTGCGCCCATATCTATCAAAGTCTCTTCTAAATAGGGGGCGATATGGGTCCATGCCCCCATATTTTGCGGTTCTTCTTGGCACCAAACAAATTCTGCCGCTTTATAATCTTGTAAAATCTCTGCCAGTGCCGTTTGCGGATAGGGATAGAGTTGCTCTATGCGCACGATAGGCACATCATCAAGACCCATTTTTTGGCGTGCCTCATATAAATCATAATAGACCTTGCCCGAACATAATATGACACGGCGCGTTTTAGAGGGCGGGGTAAGGGACGCCGCCGCATCATCGGGCAAAACACGATGAAAGTTTGTGCCGCTCGCCAGATCTGCCAGAGGCGACACACATTGCTTATGACGCAATAAAGATTTTGGTGTCATCAAAATAAGCGGCTTTCTAAAATCGCGGTGCATTTGGCGGCGCAAAATATGAAAGTAATTAGCCGGCGTCGTGCAATTGGCGACTTGCATATTATCCTCTGCGCATAATTGTAAATAACGTTCTAGCCGTGCCGAACTATGCTCTGGACCCTGCCCCTCATAGCCATGCGGCAACAACAATGTAAGCCCCGACATACGCAACCATTTATTCTCACCAGAGGCAATGAACTGATCTATTATCACTTGCGCCCCATTAGCGAAATCCCCGAACTGGGCTTCCCATAAAACCAAAGCTTTAGGCTCTGCCAGACTATAGCCATATTCAAAACCAAGCACTGCCACTTCCGACAACATGGAATTGACCACCTCAAAAGCCGCTTGGTCTGCCCGTAATGTTTTGAGCGGGATATGGCGGGCTTGTGTTTTTTGGTCGGTCCAGACCGCATGGCGGTGCGAAAATGTGCCACGCTCGCTATCTTGCCCCGATAGGCGCACCCCATAGCCCTCTAATAAAAGCGAGCCAAATGCCAACGCCTCCGCCAATGCCCAATCGCAACCATCACCGCTTTTTAATATTTGGTGGCGCGACTCTAGCCCTTTCTTTAAGGTGCGATGAATGGTAAAATCATCAGGCACCCGCACCAATGTGGCGCCAATATCTTGTATCATATCAAGGCTAATACCTGTTTCGCCCCGCACAAATTCTGATTTGCGTTTAATGCCCGACCATTTGCCATCTAACCAATCTGCTTTATCGGGCACAAAATCATCTGCTGCCGCAAAAGCGGTTTCTAGGCGGTCGCGATAATCGCGCAACACCTTATCAACTTCGGCTTGCGTCATCGCGCCCTCATTGATGAGGCGTTTGCCATATTGTGCTGCTACTTTTTCGTGTCCTTTTATGCGCTCATACATATGCGGTTGTGTGAAAGCCGGTTCATCACCCTCATTATGTCCAAAGCGGCGATAGCAGAACATATCTATCACCACTGGTTTTAAGAATTTCTGGCGAAACTCGGTCGCGACTTTGGCGGCATAGACCACCGCCTCAGGGTCGTCGCCATTGACGTGGAATATCGGTGCTTCCACCATTTTCGCCACATCGGACGGATAAGGCGAGGAACGCAAAAATTGCGGGTCTGTTGTGAAACCAATTTGATTATTGACAATAAAATGGATAGAGCCGCCCGATTTATGCCCGACCAAACCCGATAGCCCCAAACATTCTGCCACGATACCCTGTCCGGCAAAAGCGGCATCGCCATGCATAAGGAGCGGGATAACGGTGCTGCGGTCGGCAATATCAAGCGGGTGCGCTTTGAACTGGTCTTGCTTGGCGCGCGCCTTACCCAAAACGACAGGATCCACCGCCTCTAAATGTGAGGGATTGGCTGACAGCGATAGATGCACTTTATTGCCATCAAATTCTCTATCCGATGAAGCACCGAGATGATATTTCACATCACCCGACCCCGCCGCATCCTCTGTAGCAGAGCCGCCTTTGAACTCGTGAAATAAAGCCCGAAAAGGCTTGCCCATAACATTGGTGAGCACATTAAGGCGTCCGCGATGCGGCATACCAAGAGCGATTTGCTTCACGCCGAGATTGCCACCGCGTTTTATGATTTGCTCTAAAGCGGGAATCGCCGCCTCCCCACCATCAAGCCCGAAACGTTTCGTGCCCGTAAAACGCACATGGATAAAAGATTCTAACCCCTCCGCCTCTACTAGTTTTTGAAAAATAGCCCGTTTGCCTTCGCGGGTGAAAGATATCTCTTTATCCGCCCCCTCCATTCGTTCTTGAAGCCATGCTTTCTCTTCTTGGTCGGAAATGTGCATAAACTCCAAAGCCAGAGTGCCACAATAAGTGCGGTGCAAAATCTCTAGCATTTGCGTAATGCTC
>JAAOIL010000198.1 GCA_015163825.1 Alphaproteobacteria bacterium
ATGAACAGACACGATGTTATCACGGCGGGGATAGACCGCCTCCATATCGGCACGGCGGGGCGGCTTACTTTCACAGATTTACCCAATGTGCGCCACGAGACGCTTGTTTCCAGTTCTGGTGATGCCGGGTTATTGGCGCGTGATTTTATTTTGAGGGCGCCCACTCCTGATGCCCTGTTGCAAAAATTTGTGGCACATGAAACGCCTTTGGTGATTGCGGCACGCATAAGCGGCACGATAGAAAGTGCGTTTTCTACGCCGCCGCCTCCTCCTGCCGCACGCCGTGCGGAGGCGACAGCAAGCACGCAAGAAGGGGTGCCAGCCCCCGAGCATATTAGGCAAACGGATAAAGCCCAGATTTTGGTTTTTGCCGATAGCGATTTTTTTGATGACCGCTTTTGGGTTAGCGAGCAAATCTATCAAGGGCAGCGTTTTGGGGTGCCGATAGCGGATAATGCTAAGTTTCTCTTAAATGCGGTGGAGCATATGATGGGTTCTTCGGCACTTATTTCTTTGCGCGGGCGCCAACGTATTGAACGCCCTTTCACACGCGTAGAAGATTTGCGCGCACAAGCCCAAAGCCATTATCGCGCCCAAGAAGAGGCGTTGCTCATGCGCATAGAGGCGGCGACAAGCCAACTTGATGCGATAGAGCGCGGCAATGCGGGGGTGGCGGCGGCGTATCGTGCCAGCACCAATTATCGCCAAGAATTGGTGGCGGCACGCAAAGCCTTGCGCCGTGTGCAAGCCGATCTTAACCGCGATATTGATAGATTGGCGGCGCAAGTATTATGGGTTAATATCGCAACCGCCCCCCTATTATTGTTGATAGGGGCGTTGCTATTAGCGGGGTCACGTCGTCATCGCCGCCGCAAAACCCAAAACCAAACCCAGAACCAAACCTAGAGCCAAGCCTAGAGCCAAATATAGAAATATAATATCAGCCATGCCAATCAATCGTTTATTCCTTGCTTTATTGCTTGCCACATTATTTTTTGCCGCCCTTGTGGGTTTTGGTGTTATGCGCCAAAGCGATAATACACCCCCGCCGCTTGTGTTGTTCCTGCCCGATTATGCCGCCCAATTATCACAAGGTAAAAGTCTATCCATCACTTATGGTTTGGGTCTATCGGGCACCCGCGCTTTGCATATTGTCAAAAGCAAACAAGATTGGCGTTTAGGCGACATAAAGGGTTATCGTGCCAATCAGGAACTGGTGCAAGAAACATTGGTGGCGCTGGCACATTTACAAAAAATAGCCCCGCAAAGCGGTGATGATTTAGGGCTTACCGCCCCCGAAGATTTAGGGCAAGCAACTCGTTTGCAAATTGTTAATGAAGCGGGGGACATAATGGTTTCAGTTTTATTGGGGCGTAAAGAGGAAAGTGATAATTTCTCCCAGAAAAAAACCAGCCGCTTTGGGCGCACACAAGAGCGATTTTATATGTTTAATGAACAAAAACCCGCACAAGGCAAATGGTTAGTGCAGGGACGCTTACCACGCAATTACCGCCTTGAGGCATGGCTTGACCCCTATTTACCCCACCATATCATTGCCGCCTCTCCTGCTACGCTAGCTTCTGTGCGCTTCCAAGATAAAACCTTATCGGCAGCCTATTATAAAGCGTTGCGCCAGTTGCGCCCCGACCATGTAGCGGCGGCAGAAACAATTGGGTTCCCAAAAGAGGGTCTCACTTTAGCGATTGCTTATAATATGTCTCCTGATATACCCGCTATAAACGAGCAGATTATCATCACCTATCATATAAAAACCACCACCGCCCATATATGGGTGAAGCCGCATATTCAGGCAAAATCATCGGGCAAGAATCCCGTTTCCGCCCCAACACAAGCATTGGCGCGCCAATTGCAAAGCCGTTATGGTGGTTGGGCTTTACGCTTTGCGGCAGATACAGCGCGTTTATGGTTGCCTTATAATTAACCAGTCGGGTGTTCAAGTCTTAAGCGGCAAGATTGCGCAAGACATAATGTAGAATACCACCATTTTGGAAATAATTGACTTCATCTTGCGTATCAATACGACAGAGCAATGGCACTTTGCGCGTTTTGCCGTCTTTACCTTTAATCACCATTTCCATTTTCTGGCGTGGCTTGATGGTCTCACCCAAAGCGGCAATGCTGATATATTCATCACCTGTTAAGCGCAAGCTTTGCCAAGAGTCTTTGCTCACGAATTGCAAGGGGGCAAGCCCCATACCAACAAGGTTGGAGCGATGGATGCGTTCAAAACTTTCAGCGATGACAGCGCGAACCCCTAAAAGGGCTGTGCCTTTTGCCGCCCAATCCCGACTAGAGCCTGTGCCATATTCACGCCCGGCAAATACCACAAGCGGTGTGTTGTCTTTGGCGTGTGCCATGGCGGCTTCATAGATAGAGGTGGTCTTGTTGCCATAACGTGTGAAACCCCCTTCTGTGCCTTTGACCATTTGATTGCGAATGCGGATATTGGCAAAAGTGCCCCGCATCATCACTTGGTGATTGCCGCGCCTTGCGCCATAAGAGTTGAAGTCAAGCGGTTTCACTTTCGCGCATTGCAGATACATACCGGCAGGACTATCCGCCTTAATAGAGCCGGCGGGTGAGATATGGTCGGTGGTGATACTATCCCCCAATAATGCCAATATCCGCGCCCCGACCAGCGCCTCGTGTCCGCGCGGTGTTTTTTTCAAATCATCAAAAAAGGGTGGTTTTTGCACATAGGTGGATTTATTCGTCCATTTATAAGTCTGCCCTTTTTGCGGTTTGATTTTGCGCCACTTTGTATCGCCCTTAAAGACTTCGCCATAACGTTTGCGGAACATATCGGGTGTTACACAGGCACGCACGGTATCTGTGATTTCTTTATTGCTGGGGAAAATATCGGCGAGATAAACAGGATTACCCTTTTTATCTGTGCCGAGCGGGTCGCGCGCCAAATTGATATTGACCGTGCCAGCAATAGCATAAGCGACCACCAATATCGGCGATGCCAGATAATTGGCTTTGACATCGGGGCTGACGCGTCCTTCAAAATTGCGATTGCCCGATAAGACGGCGGCGGCGGTCAGGTCATTTTTGTGAATGGCATCGGCGAGAGCCGGGGCGAGCGGTCCTGAATTACCGATACATGTTGTGCACCCATAACCGACCAGATTGAAGCCGAGCTTATCTAATGATTTTTGCAAATTGGCTTTCTTCATGTAATCGCTGACCACTTGCGAGCCGGGTGCCAGTGAGGTTTTAACCCATGGCTTGACTGTTAGCCCTAATTTAACGGCTTTTTGTGCCAATAGTCCCGCCCCCAACATAACATTGGGGTTAGAGGTATTGGTGCAAGAGGTGATAGCGGCGATCATAACATCGCCGTGTCCAATATCGTATTTTTCACCTTTTACTTTCACGCGTTTATCTTTGCCTTTAACATCTTTTAATAAAGCGGCGAACCCATCTGCCATTTTATTCAATGGCACTCTGTCTTGGGGACGTTTGGGACCCGCCAGACTTGGTTGCACTTTATCCAATGTCAATGACAAGCTAGATGTGAAAACAGGGTCAGCACTCTTGCTGGTTCTAAACATATCTTGCGCTTTGGCATATTTTTCTACTAAGGCGATGCGGGCGGGTTTGCGCCCTGTGGTTTTTAGATAAGTCAATGTATCTTTATCAATGGGGAAGAAACCGCAAGTCGCGCCATATTCGGGTGCCATATTGGCAATGGTTGCTTGGTCTTCTAGGGATAGTTGGTTTAGACCCGGTCCATAGAACTCAACGAACTTACCGACCACGCCTTTTTTGCGTAACATCTCGACGATGGTCAGCACAAGATCGGTCGCCGTTGTGCCATTGGGTAATTTGCCCGTTAATTTGAAGCCAATCACTTCGGGCAACATCATAGAAATAGGCTGCCCCAACATTGCCGCTTCCGCTTCAATACCACCAACACCCCAGCCGAGCACAGCCAAACCATTAACCATCGTCGTATGGCTATCCGTGCCGACCAAAGTATCGGGATAGGCGACTTCAACCTGCTTGCCGCCTTCTTTTTGCTTTTTCGTCCAGACCGTTTGCGCCAAATGCTCCAGATTGACTTGGTGGCAAATACCAGTGCCGGGGGGGACAACACGGAAATTGGTAAAGGCTTGGCTACCCCAACGCAAGAATTCATAACGCTCTTTATTGCGCTTATATTCTAAATCAACATTTTGTTTGAAGGCGTGGGCTGTGCCAAAATTATCCACCATAACCGAATGATCTATCACCAAATCAACAGGGGTTAGAGGGTTAATCCGTGCGGCATCACCGCCAATCTTTTCCACCGCATCACGCATTGTTGCCAAATCAACAATGGCGGGCACTCCTGTGAAATCTTGCATTAAAACCCGCGCCGGGCGATAAGCAATCTCGCGCTTGGATTTACGTGTTTTTAACCAATCGCGCACGGCACGAATATCATCAGCCGTCACACTTTGTCCGTCCTCGTGGCGCAATAGATTTTCTAGCACCACTTTCATAGAATGCGGCAGGCGTGAAATACCCTTTAAGCCATTTTTCTCGGCGGCTTTTAGACTGAAATAGCGATAGGTTTTGCTGCCAACCTTTAAGGTGCGGCGACATTTGAAACTATCAGGATGGCTCTTATATTTTGCGGCAGATTTTGCGGCAGATTTTACGGCAGATTTTTTGGTCATAAGATGCAACTCCTTTATGCTATAAGTCTTTTAATAATGTATTTTCTTTATAATCATTTCTGCTAAAAAATGCTATGCCTATCGCTATAAATTGATGAAAAAATGATAAAACAGGATAACATAATACGGCTGGCTCCGCTTTTGGCGCCTCTCGCTTATAGGGGTTTAGCGTGTATGCGTGGCGGGCGGCTCTTATTTAGCGAACTGGACTTCACATTAGAGGCGGGGGGCGCGCTCGGGGTGTTTGGTGCTAATGGCGCGGGTAAATCTTCTTTATTGCGCGGCTTGGCGGGATTTTTACATATTGAGGGAAAATTACCACCATTAAAACAAGCGATGCTACATTATATTGGTCATCATAATGGCTTGAAAGCCAGTGCCAGTGTTGATGAAATGCTGATGTTTTATAAAACGATAATGTGCTCTCCTAAAGGTGGCAATAATGATAGTGCCACTGATAGTACCACTGACATTAAAAAACTGCGCCTAGATATAGGGCTTGGGGCGTATGGTGCCACGCGCATCAGTGATTTATCGGTCGGGCAAAGGCGGCGTTGTGCTTTGGCGCGCTTATTATTGGCGCCGCGTCCTCTATGGTTGCTAGACGAACCTTTTGCGGGTCTCGATGAACAAGGGCGGCACTG
>JAAOIL010000199.1 GCA_015163825.1 Alphaproteobacteria bacterium
ATCATCTCGCGTCTATCACGAGGGCTTAATGTGCCCGACCGCACTGCGCGTTCCACCATATGTTTGAAATCATCTATCATACGGCGCGGGTCATATTCTAAAGCACTTAAGACTTCACGCACGGTGTCGCCTTCTTGCTCGTGGAGGAGTTCAAACCCACCCCCTTCACGCAGTTCAATCGTGACAACATTGGTATCGCCAAACAGATTATGCAAGTCGCCTAATGTTTCCTGATACGCCCCGACAAAAAACACACCGAGATAATATTCCTCGCCATTTTTCAACTCATGCACTGGTAACGTTGGCACGATACCCTCGCCAAGCACGAAATTATCTATCTTGCCATCGCTATCGCAAGTGATGTCGCTTAATATGGCGTAACGTTTTGGCTTTTCGTTCAAGCGATGCAAAGGCGTTATCGGATGGATTTGATTTATCGCCCAAACATCGGGTAGGCTTTGGAACAAAGAAAAATTGCCATGATAAATATCTGCTGTTTGTTGCATTATCGCCCTGATTTCATCGCTCATTTTTGTGTCGTCTGCCATTTCTGCCAGTATGGTTTTTATGCGGTTCATTAAATACAAGTGCACTTGTTCCGCCCTCGCTGTTTGGCGCAAACTCACCTGCCCCGATTTCAACAATGCCCTAATTTCATTGCGATAATAGACAAGGTCGTTCCAGCATTCATGAACACGTTCAGAGGTGAGATAGGCTTCAATCGCAAACATATTTTGCAAAATCGGGTGATCGTCATCGGTGGGGTCTATACGCATTGTGCTGTCGTAATGCGTCGCCTCTAGCACATTGAATAATAGCATTGAAGATTGCGCAACACAGGCTCTGCCGCTTTCCGTGATAATGGTCGGGTGCGGCAGTTTTGCTTCGTCAAATGTATATTTAACGGTCTCAACAATGTTGCTACAATATTCCGACAAAGTATAATTGGTGGAGTTCTCGTTTGCCCGATGCTCGCCTGTGTAATCCACGCCGAGACCACCGCCCAAATCTAAATAGGTGAGCGGTGCGCCTTCCTTGCAGAGTTCCGTGAAAAAGCGACACGCTTCTTGCGATGATTTTCTGATTTCAATAATGTTCGGCACTTGGCTGCCTAAATGGCTATGTTGTAGCCGCAAGCAATCCAGATAACCCCTTGCCCGCAATGATTCCACGACATCCATCACTTGCGCTGTCGTCATACCAAAGGTGGAGCGATCGCCACTAGAGGCTGCCCAATTACCACTGACTTCATGGGTGAGTTTTATCCGCACCCCCAGATTGGGGCGAATACCCAGTTCCTCTGCCACTGTCAAAACGACATCAAGTTCGCGGGGGCTTTCTAAAACCAAAAATGTGTTGAACCCCAAACGTTGCGACATCAAAGCGAGATGCACAAACTCTGAATCCTTAACGCCATTGCAAATAAGAGCCGCCTCTTTACCGAGTTCGTGCGAGAGCGCAATCAGCAATTCTGCTTTTGACCCGACCTCTAATCCGAAATTAAAAGGGCGACCATAATTTACGATACGATCTATCACTTGCGCTTGCTGATTAACTTTGACAGGAAACACACCTTGATAATGCCCCTTATAACCCAACTCCGCAATCGCATCGGCGAAGGCGTGGTTTAACTGCTCTATACGATGGGCGATGAAATCTGACACGCGCAACAAAACGGGGGCGGTTATGCCACGTTCGTCCAACTCCTCCAGCACTGAAAGTAAATCCACCGCCACATCATCAGGGCGGGTGGGATGCACCAAACCAATATGCCCATTATCCAACACACGCACCAAGCCATCACCCCAACGCGAAATCCCATAAAGCGCATCCGCATCATAGGGGGTCGCTTCTGGCGTTGGCATCAATTTTATGGTCTCTTTCATTGTCTCTGACATGGGAGTTCCTATAGGGAGTGCGAGCGCAACACGCAAGCCCTTTTGTTATGATTATGTGGCAGTGAAGCGACTGCCAAGTGCAGGGGGCGGCGACACATGCCCCGCAAAACATTGCGCTTTGCTCATCCAATCTGTGGCGATGTCCCCCACCACTTCTAGTTCGGTATCGCCCACATTACGGACTTGTGTAACGGTTTGGCAGAAATCCTCCGCCTTGCCCTTGATATAATCTTGCGCGGAGGCTTCGCCGAATGTCCACTCTGCGCCAGATGGTGAAGTGAGGCACACATAAGGACGCTCGCCTTTTGGTGTTTGTTTGCGCACCGCATAAGTCCAGCCGAAGGTGTTAATACCCAATACAACAATCGCTTTGATGCGGTCGGTGTTTTTGCGCACCACGCCTAAATGGTCATAAACTTCTTGCCCATGCGCCCATGTCTCCATCAATCGTGCCGACACAGACGACCGCGCCGACATGTCTGGTCCCGCCCATTTGAGGCGTTTTTTGGGATCTAGCGCATGAAATGTTTGTGTCATATCCGCATAAAAGCCACGCCATGTTTTTAATAGTTCATGCCCTGCTAATCCGCCTATCCAATCTTTTTCAAAGCCGCGTATTGTTTCGGCAGCATACACCCCCTCAAGGTATTTTAGAAAATTCGCTTCATCAATATGCGATTCATGCGCCGCCCAATTCCAAATGTGTAAATGCTCTAGCACATTATTTATCGTCCAGCCCTTAAACTGCGTTGGCTTGTTGAAATCTGCGTCTGGCAAATCTTTTAGCAAAGCGTAAAGCGCATCAGACTCTTCCCTTAAGTGTTTGGCTTCTTCTATCATTACGAATCCTCCTCTAGTTTTATCATTAAATCCCCCGCCCCGACTTGGGCATCTGCGACCACAAGCACTTCTGCCACCTTACCCGATGCTTGGGCGATAATCTCGTGCTGCATTTTCATGGCTTCAACAATGGCGAGGCATTCGCCCTCTGCCACTTGCGCCCCGACTTGCGCCGCCACCGACACAACACGCCCATGCATAGGCGCAAGGATTGTGCGTCCATCACCTGCTTCCTCATACACACGCACCCGCGATAATAAATTGCTGCAAGTAATCGTGCGTCCCTCAATAGAGGCATAGAGTATATCACCCACCAATAAAGCGTGTGTGGTTATCGCTTGGTTGTCTATGTGTAATGTCTGGCGGACATCATCTCTGGGAGTGGAGTTCGGGGCGGGTGTGTGTATTTCATAAACATCTTCCCCTACTGCCACTTGATAGATATGCGGCGCACGAGTGGAGACTTGCAAATTGAAAACATCATTGGGAACATCATTGAAAACATTGCCGCCTATCTCTAGCCGATAGGGTGTTGTTAGCACCTCCCCCGTTGTGAAATTCAACAAGCCTTTTGGTATTGCCAGAGCCGCAGACACCGCCCGCGCATTATCAAATTGGAAATGACGCACCGCAAGAGCAGCAATATCACGAGGCGTAATCGGTGTGGGTGTGGCACTATCGCCAAACACTTCTGCAATGAAGGCGGTAGAAAAATCCCCTGCCGCAAAGTTTTCGTTCTCCATACACGCAATTAAAAAATCGCGATTGGTGGTGAGACCAAAAAGCGAAGTCTCCCGCAAGGCTTCCACCATTTTTAAGCGGGCTGTCGTGCGGGTGTCGCCATAAGTGATGAGTTTGGCAATCATCGGGTCATAAAAAGGCGAGATGTCTTGACCGCTTTCCACCCCTGTATCAAAGCGCACCCCTTCGCCTTTATGGGGGGTAAAATATTCAATATGCCCCGTGCATGGCAAAAATCCTTTGGCGGGGTCTTCTGCATATAAGCGCACTTCTATAGCACTGCCTTGCAACTGCACCTGCGCCTGTGTGAGGGGAAGCGTAGCACCCTCCGCCACACGGATTTGCATTGCCACTAGATCTAGCCCTGTAACCATTTCTGTAACGGGGTGCTCTACTTGCAGCCGCGTATTCATTTCTAGAAAATAAAATGCGCCGCTTTTGTCTAACAAAAATTCTATCGTGCCCGCCCCGACATAATCTATAGACTTTGCCGCATTAACCGCCGCCGCC
>JAAOIL010000200.1 GCA_015163825.1 Alphaproteobacteria bacterium
AGATTATCGGCAACACTTAAAATATCACGCGCGAAATTAACCGCCCCATATTTTAAGGCTTCGGCACGATCACGCTCGCCACGACGGCGGGTGTTCTCTATCTCTGCCAAGGCCCGTAATAATTGGTCGTTTAAGGCGGTAATCTGCTCTTCCGGGCTGGGTTCGGCTGGTTTTAATGTTGTGTCTAATGTTGGGTCTATCTCTAATGGTGCCTCTAGTGGCGAAACCCCTAATGGTGCCTCCAATGGTGTCTCCAATGGTGGAGATGATGTTATGTCTGCGCCGCCCTCTAGCACTTCTTTCAGCACTTCTTCTACAGCATCATTTTGGGCTGTTTCAGGCGCTATTTCAGAGGCTGCCTCTTTTTCTTCATCTTGCTTATCGTCTTGCATAATGTCTCCTTATCGCACCTTGCTTGTTATTGTCTTGTCGCCCCTAATAGGGTAATAGATAGGCACTTTCATGGTGTTGATATGGGTCATAACACCATTTTTTACAACCCCTCTTGATAAACATCCCTCTTGATAAATATCCCACTTGATAAAATAAGGAAATAATATGACAAACTCAACACCACCACATTCTTCCTCTTCTGACCATTCTTCTGGGCAATTTTCTGGTCGCCCCTCTGGGCGTCAAGTGGAAGAATTACGCGCCGTCAGTTTTGAAGTCGGCTTTGCTAAACACGCTGAAGGTTCGTGTCTGGTGAAATTTGGCGATACACATGTGCTCTGCACCGCAAGTCTGGAGGAACGTGTGCCGCCATGGTTGCGGGGGCGTGGTTCGGGTTGGATAACGGCAGAATATGGAATGTTGCCTCGTGCCACAGGCACTCGCACCCGCCGCGAGGCTAATGCTGGCAAACAAAGTGGGCGCACCCAAGAAATCCAACGCCTTATCGGGCGGTCATTGCGTGCCGTTGTTGATATGGAAGGATTGGGCGAGCGTCAAATCAGTATTGATTGCGATGTCATACAAGCCGATGGTGGCACACGCACCGCCGCTATTACGGGGGGGTGGATAGCTTTGCAACAATGCGTTTCTTATATGGTGTCACGCGATATGGTGGCGCCGACAATTTTACGCGAACCCATAGCGGCTTTGTCGTGTGGTATTTATCGTGGCACCCCTGTTGCCGACCTTGATTATGCCGAAGATAGCGAAGCCGATACCGATGCCAATTTTGTCATCACCGGCAGTGGCAAACTCGTAGAAGTGCAGGCGACTGCCGAAGGTGCCGCCTTCACACAAGACGAGTTTTTGCGTCTTTTAGAATTGGCGCAAAATGGCATTGCCGATTTGGTCAAGAAACAAGCCCAAGCTATTTCTTAATGTCTGCTTTGTTGCGATTACAAAAAGGCGATAGGCTTATTCTCGCCACCCATAATGCGGGCAAGGTTGTAGAAATGGCAGCGCTTCTCGCACCTTTTGGTGTGGCAGTGGATTCTGCTGCCGCCTATAATCTAGTCGCTCCTGCTGAGACCGCCGCCGATTTTATTGGCAATGCCACGATTAAATCAAAGGCGGCAACCCTTGCGACAGGGTTACCCGCCCTTGCCGATGATAGTGGTCTGGTGGTTGATGCCCTTGCGGGGGCGCCCGGTATTCATTCGGCACGCTGGGCGGAAAGGCCAGCCAAAATAGAGGGGGCGGAAAGGCCAGCCAAAATAGAGGGGGCGGAAAGGCCAGC
>JAAOIL010000201.1 GCA_015163825.1 Alphaproteobacteria bacterium
ACTCCACCAGTTCTTTACCGAATTGTTGCCGCTCTTGCACATAAGCCAGCACATCTTCCAACGCCCCCGATGCTTGCCCTAGCGACATTGTCGCATTGCCACATCTTTCTAGATCAAACACTTCCATTAATTTGCGAAACCCGCCGGCTGGCACAAGGATATTACTTTCTGGCAGTGTCGCATTATCAAAATAAATATCGGCAGAGGCGACACCCCGAAATCCCATTAACTGCTCCCGCGCCCCGAAGGAAACACCCGCCGTCTCTTTCGGCACATAGACGGCGCCAATCCCTTTCGCCCCCGCATCGCCAGACAACCGCGCATAAACAACATAGCCATCAGCATGACCCCCGCCCGAACACCAACGCTTTTGTCCATTCAAAATAACTTTGCCGCCTTTGACCTCGCCTTTTGTTTTCAAATCGGTTAGCGCACTACCCGCTTCTGGCTCCGACATAGAGACGGCTATCATCACCTCGCCCCGACACATAGCGGGCACGATTTGGCGTTTCAAATCCTCATTGGCGTAATGGAGCAATACATTCACAGGTCCGACATTCGCCTCAAATAAGGGATAGGCTGAGGCACTAGAGATTTTCGCAAACTCCTCCAGCACCAGCAGAGCCTCCAGATTACCAAGCCCCAACCCCCCATATTCGGACGCGATATTGATACCCAAAAAGCCCATCTCCCCCAGACGCGCCATTACAGACGCATCGGGCGGCTCCCCTGTTTCCTCGCAAGCGGCGGCGACGGCTGGCATTTGCTCCCGTGCGAAGGTGCGGGCTACCTGTTGCAGTTCCTTTTGTTCTGGTGTCAGTTGAAAATCCATATTAGCCTCTTTTTTTTCTGCCTCTCTTATGTGTTGATTTACTGCCCACTTATATATAAAGTCAAGCCACATAACAAAGGAGAAAACAATGACCGAAGCATGGATTATAGACGCCTGTCGCACACCAAGGGGCATAGGCAAAGTAGGTAAAGGCGCTTTGACTGAAGTGCATCCGCAAAGATTGGGGGCAACGGTACTGTCGGCATTGGCGGCGCGCAACAAGATTAACACTGCCGAAGTTGATGACATCATCTGGGGGACGAGTTCCCAACGTGGCACACAAAGCGGTGATCTCGGTCGTATGGCAGCCCTAGATGCTGGCTATGATGTTCGCTCCAGTGGTATGACATTAGATAGGTTTTGTGGTTCAGGTATTACTGCCGTAAATATAGCGGCGGCGAATATCATGTCGGGTATGGAAGACTTAACGATTGCCGGCGGCACAGAAATGATGTCTCGTATGGCGACCGATGCCAAAGGCAGTTCCCCTTTTATGGATAATGATAATCTGCATTTGCGCGAATTACATCCGCAACCTCATCAAGGGGTTTGTGCCGATGCCATTGCCACTTTAGAGAATATCCCTCGTGAAGCCCTTGATGACTTGGCATATATCAGCCAGCAAAATGCGGATAAAGCGATTAAGGGTGGTCATTTTGATAAAGCCCTCGTGCCTGTCTATAAAGATGATGGCACACTGGCACTTGATAAAGAGGAGTTTCCTCGCCCCCAAACCACACGTGAAGGTCTGGCTTCCCTAGATGCTTCTTTTGAAAGGCTGGCAGATATTCCGCTAGATGAATCTGGCACGACCTTTCGCAAATTGATTGCCCAAGCCTATCCTGATTTGAAAATCACTCATGTGCATCATGCGGGTAATTCTTCTGGTGTCGTAGACGGAGCCGCAGCATTATTATTGGCATCGCCTGATTATGCAAAAGCCAATGGCTTAAAACCTCGTGCTAGGGTTCGCGCCCTTGCCAATATGGGTGACAGCCCAACCCTTATGTTGAATGCCCCCGTGCCAGCAGCCCGCAAAGTGCTAGACAAAGCGGGTCTTACCCTCAGCGATATTGATTTGTTTGAAGTCAATGAAGCCTTTGCAGTCGTCACAGAAAAGTTTATCCGTGATTTAGATATTGACCGCGATCGCATCAATGTTAATGGCGGCGCTATGGCATTGGGTCATCCTATCGGGGCGACAGGGTCTGTGCTTGTCGGCACAATGCTGGATGAGCTAGAGCGGCAGGATAAAACAATCGGGCTTATAACAATGTGTGCGGCTGGTGG
>JAAOIL010000202.1 GCA_015163825.1 Alphaproteobacteria bacterium
CCGATGATGCCGCGTGTCGTTGAAAAGTTTATTGCCAGTTTTGAATCGCGCGCCGATACAATCTACAAAACAAATTAATTTAAGCGGTGCAGCAACATATCTAGCCCCGCATCAAGGGTGGCGAGGCGCACTTCGCGTCTGCCAATATCGCCGAAACTCTGGCGAATATGCACAATGCCATCGGCGGTTGCCGTTGCCATATGAACTGTGCCGACAGGTTTTTCTGCGCTACCGCCGCCCGGTCCCGCCACGCCCGATACGGCGATGGTTAGGTGGGCAGTGGTCATATCAAATAGATTTTGCGCCATAGCCTCAACAACAGGCTCGCTGACGGCGCCATGTTGTTCCAGCAATGCGGCTGGCACATTTAAGACTTCACGTTTGGCACGATTGGAATAGGTTACAAAACTGCGCCCCAATACAACGGAAGAGCCCGGCACCTCCGTCATCAAAGCGGCAAATAATCCCCCCGTGCAAGACTCGGCTGCCGATAATCGCCAATGGCGGTCGCCACATTTTTTTAATATCTCTTCTGCTTTCGCCATTCGTGCTTCGGTGAACATATCTTTTCTCCTATAAAAATGTTGTTGCCAATAAATATACAAGTCCTGCCATTATACCAGCGACTATATCATCAAGCATAACACCGCGCGCGCCTTTTATATTGCTATCAATCCAGCCAATAGGGAAGGGTTTAACAATATCAAAAAATCGAAACAGAATAAAAGCCGCCAGCAATTCCTGATAAGTAATCGGCATAAAGGCGGCGATAATCGCCAATGTTAGCCATTGCCCGACAACTTCATCAATAACAATCGCAGAAGGATCTTGTGCATCTGTGCGGTGCAGCCATTGCGCACTCGCACATTGCCCGACAAAATAAGCGCCAATGCTTATGCCCAATAAAAAGACAGCACTATGTTCTAGCGTTATAATCGGTACGGCGAGGGCAATCGCCACAGCAGAGCCCCACGTGCCGGGCGCAAAGGGGATAAAGCCCACACCGCCAACGCTGGCAATCCATACAAACGGCATACGCCATGATAGGTTTTTATCCATTATGATTTTCGCCCTTTTGGAGGGGGGAAGGCATAAGCAATGTCAGGCTGGCATAAGCGGCAATGCCTTCGCCACGCCCAATTGCACCCAAGCCCTCCGTCGTTGTCGCCTTAATCGAAATGGCAGAGGCGGCAAGCCCTGTTATTTCACTTATGCGTTTCTGCATAGCGTTCCGATAGGGCGTGATTTTAGGGTGCTCACAAACAAGGGTCATATCAATATGGGTAATCTGTGCTGCTTTTTGCGCCGCAAGCCCCACCGCAAAGGCTAAAAACTCGTGCGATGCCCGATTTTCATTTGCTTTATCATCGGGGGGGAAATGCACCCCGATATCCCCCACCGCCAATGCCCCCAGCAACGCATCGGTCAGGGCGTGTAAGGCGACATCGGCATCAGAATGCCCGATAAGGGCTTGTGTATGCGCCACTTCCACCCCACACAGCATAATATGGTGGGCAGAACCCGCATCGCCCAGCCTATGCACATCATAGCCAAAGCCCGTGCGCGGCAGCATTACGCTAAAATCACCCTTAAAATCAGTCGGAAAAGTCAGTTTGATATTGCTTTCTTCCCCCGCAACAAGGGCCTGCGGCAGTCCAGCCATTTCGGCAATGGCGGCATCATCGGTCAGGGTATTGAGGATTGCCTCTGGTATTTGCTGATAAGCCGCCAGCAATGCCGCATAATGGAAGGCTTGCGGTGTCTGTGCCAGCCAGATGTTCTCACGGGGAAGGGTGGTAATCGTTCCATTTTCCGCTTGTTTTAGCGTATCACGAGGGGCAATTGTCGGGATAACGGCAGACGCAGTGCCTAATCCTGTTAGGCAACGCGATATAAGATCGGCGGAAACATAAGGTCGTGCCGCA
>JAAOIL010000203.1 GCA_015163825.1 Alphaproteobacteria bacterium
CAGCACTATCATGCGTTCCTCAAAGGCGCGCACAGTTGGGTTACCAAAGCGAGAATATAAAAATCCTGTTTCTTCTTGCTTGAAGCGGGCTTCGGCTTGTTCGGCATTGTCATAGGTAAAGCCCGATGTCAGATATAACGCTTCTGCCGTTTCCCCGAAGGGAGACCGCTCTAGTCCCTCGTGGATTAGCTGTGTCTGGGGGTGGTATTTGCTCATAATCGTGCCTCCAAATATAGATAAGTCCTGTGCATAAGTGCCGCTTATTTTTTTCATTTATGTCAAAATCGTCTATTATGATTCCAATAGGAGAATCATAATGGCTATAGAGCTTGTAAGTCAAGTTTCCAATAAAAAAGACACTTCTCTTGAAGAGGGGGGCTCTATAAGAGAGACAGGCATATTGCCGTGTGCGTCTCTCACTGCTTTGGTAGAGGCGGGGGTTATCAGCACAAAATCCCAAAATACCAAAATAGAGAAAAACCAGATTCAGCCCGCCAGTCTTGATTTAAGATTGGGGCGTATAGCCTATCGCTTGCGCGCCTCTTTCTTGCCGGGCAAACAACGGGTGCAAGATAAACTCGCCCATATCAGTTATCACGAAATTGATATAGCGCAAGGGGCGGTGCTAGAGAAAGGCTGTGTCTATCTCGTGCCCTTGATGGAGCACCTATCATTGCCCGCACATTTAAGTGGCATTACTAATCCCAAAAGTTCCACAGGGCGCATAGATGTATTCACACGGGTTCTCACAGAGCAAGGCGCGCATTTTGATACAATCCCGTCTGGTTATGAGGGCGCTCTTTATTTAGAAATCAGCCCACGCAGTTTTTCTATATTGGTGCGGGCGGGGTCGCGGCTGTCGCAATTGCGTTTGCGCCAAAACAAAAATGAAGAAAATTCTCTATCAAAAAATTCTCTATCAAAGAATAATGATACTGCTATGCTTGCGTTGCATAAAGAATCGCCGCTAGTTTCATCAGATGACACAATCAATATCAATAATGGTCTCGCTCTTTCCGTAGATTTACAAGGTCAAAAAGATATGCCTGTTGGCTATCGTGCCAAACGCCATGCGGGGTTGATTGATGTAGATGTGGCGGCAGCACTTGCCATTGATGATTTCTGGGAACCGATTATCATAAAAGAGCGCGGGCATTTAATCCTAGATCCAGATGCGTTTTACATTCTTGCCTCGCGCGAGGCGGTGCGTATTCCCGCCAGCCATGCGGCAGAGATGGTGCCGTTTGACCCTATGGTCGGGGAGTTTCGGGTGCATTATGCAGGATTTTTTGACCCGGGCTTTGGCTGTGATGGGCTCACGCAAAATGGCGCACGGGCAGTGCTAGAGGTGCGCTCGCGTGATGTGCCTTTCATTTTAGAGCATGGGCAAATCATCGGGCGCCTGCTGTATGAGCCTTTAACGGCACCTGCAGAAATCCTTTATGGGGCGGCATTGGGTTCTAATTACCAAGCGCAGGGCTTGCGTCTTTCCAAACATTTTAGCGACTAATCGTGTCCGCCAAACTCTTCACAAATCTAGGCGGGCTTTTCATCATAGCGGCAGCATTGGCGGCGGGCGAGATTATAAAATCACTTGCCGCCCTACCAACCCCCGCGCCCGTGCTTGGCATTCTCATTTTAGTCGGTGTGCAATTTATATTGCCTGATTTTTTGCGGCAGGGCTTGCATCGTGTTGCCGATTTTTTATTGCGCCACATGGCATTGTTTTTCATTCCCGCTTTGATGGTGCTGTTAGAGCAAGGGGCATTGTTAAAAGAATATGGTCTGGCGATACTTGTCATTATTATATGTGGCACGGCAATTACTTTACCTTTAATGGCATATTTATTTATGCGTCTTGCGCCCTCTCAAAGCGAGACCCCTCATAAAGAGAGCAAATTATGAGTATCCTATCTCTTCCCCCTATCCCAGATGATGTCGGGCTATTTTGGCTGTTCACCACTTGTCTTTTATATGCGCTGGCAGTGCAAATCCGTGCCAAATTAGGCGGCTCGCTTTATGCCCAGCCTTTGCTTTGGGTAGCGGCGTTATTATTGGGCGGGCTTTATTGGGCAGATATTGCGCTTAGCGATTATCAAAAGGGCGGTGATTGGTTATTGCTGGCATTGGCGCTATCCACCACCGCCATTGCCGCCCCCATTTATAGCAACCGCCATATTATCCGCGCCGCCGCCAAACCTTTCTTGGCGTCCTTATTGGTCGGCTCTAGTGCGGCGGTGATATTGGCGGTCGCTTCGGCATATATTCTGGGGCTAGATGATATGATAACGGCGACACTGGCGACACGCACCACCACCACCCCGATTGCTATGGGGCTGGCAGATGAAATCGGCGGCTTGCCTGTGTTGGCAATGCTCATCGCTATTTTCGCAGGCAATATCACCGTGTTGATGGCGCCTTTTTTGTTCCGCCTTGTCGGTGTGGTTGATGTCCGCGCGCAAGGGGTGGCGTTGGGGGTTATTGGTTCGGGCATTGGCACGGCAGAGGCGGTGCGCCAATCACATCTGGCGGGCAGTTTTGCGGGGCTGGCGATGGGGGTTAATGGGGTGCTGACAGGGGCACTGCTGCCTTTATTCTTTTAACCTATTATTTTTATTGGAACTTCTTTATATAACTTGCTTATGCGGGTGTAGCTCAATGGCAGAGCAGAAGCTTCCCAAGCTTAAGACGAGAGTTCGATTCTCTTCACCCGCTCCATTTTTTATTCAATAAGGCTGGTGGTTAGATTTTAACCAGCGATAATCCCGCCTCAACATACGCCAACAGGCATATAATGTTGGTGGTGTTAGCAATATCCAATAAAGCGGCAATGTCGCCACCAAGAATAAGCGCATCATTATATTATGCCCGCGCATTAAAAACAAAGCCGCCACAACAAGGCTTGCATAAAATATACATGTAAAAAATAGCGCAAAGGATAGTGTAAAACCAAAACCGCCATTTTTCATATAATCATACGCCAGCAAAAACAAAAAAGCACAATGCACAGGGCCCACCATTAAACGTGTCGCAAGCACGATATTCATGGCTGCCATATTGAGACCCCCCATTTGTTGTGTGTTGGCGCTAGGGTGGCGCATATGCACATGCCATGTCTGGATATGCCCCGATAGCCATCTTGTGCGTTGCCTAAACCAATCCTTAAAATTGGTCGGGGCATTTTCGGTGGTAGCATAAGGCAATATCTGCGTTGTATAGCCCCCTGCCACAAGCCTATAGCCCAGATCCGCATCTTCGGTCAGATTATAGGCATCCCAGCCATTCAACGCCCGCAATACGGCAATGCGAAAATGGTTAGAGGTGCCACCCAATGGAATTGCCAAACGGGCTTTCGTCAATAGCGGCAACACAAATAAGAACAAGACCCGATATTCAAAAGCGAATTGCCTTTGCAACCATTTTTTATCTTGCGAGATGATGTGCAAGGGCGATTGCAAACACGCCAACGGCAGAGGCTGGCGATGAAAGGCGCTTGCCGCCGCTCGCAATTGCTGTGAGTCGGGTCTATCTTCGGCATCATATATGACGAGCAATTGCCCTTTGGCAAAGCCCAGCCCATAATTACAAGCATGCGGTTTCGTGCGCGGCGCGCTTTTTGGCACAATCAGCACCCGACAAAAATAAGACCAATCAAGTGCTGCCGCCGCATTTTGCGTTTCCCTATCATCGTCTTCCAACAAGATGAGCACATCTAATTTATGCGGCGGATAATCAAGTGTCTTTAACATCTCATATATTTGCGGCACCATATTGGCTTCTTTATAAAGGGGTATCAGCACAGAATAAATCGGCAAATCTTTATCTGCCAATAAAATTGTAGAAGAAGGCTCTGTTGTATGGTGCATAAAACAAGCGCCCCAAATAATTGGCAATGCTGTTAGACATTGCAATGGCAAAAAGAAGGGCAACAACACACCAACATTGCCACCACGCGCTATCACCGCCGCCACACAAATCACAATCAACGCCCCCGCCACCATCAATGATAAATCAATGCGCGCGCCTTGCGCGGCACTTTGTGTATTTGGTAATTGCGGCGCATAAGGGGGTGGCGTATAGGGTTCTGGTTTATTATCAAAATGCGGCGCCGATGAGGGGGCGTATATAGGGCGTTCCCCAATAGGCTCCCGACTAGGTAGAGGCACTAAAACATCTAAATCATTATGCGACATAGCGGAGAATATGCCACCGCATTGGCTAACTTCCAGTCGTTGCTAGTTGTGGCGTGATAATTCACACTAAATAAAGGGCAGACTTCTGTTCTTCATAATAACGCTCGTTTTATGGATTTTATAATGTGAATAAATTGGGGATAGAATTTCCCCTATCAAATATCTTTGCAAATTGGTTAAAATCCTTATAACAGGAAACACCATGCCCGATACCACCATAGATGATTTGCCGTCACCCGAATCCCTCCAATTAGAGGCACAAGCCAGCAAGAGTTGGGCTTTTGATGAGGCACGTGCCCTCCACAAGCGCCTACAAAAGCATCCCCCAAAAAACCCAAAAAAAGAAATCTTATTTGAGACCGGTTTTGGTGCCAGTGGTTTGCCGCATCTTGGCACCTTTGGCGAGGTCGCGCGCACGACGATGGTGCGTCATGCCTTTGCGACATTAGCGCCAGACATTCCCACGCGTTTGATATGTTTCTCGGATGATATGGATGGTTTGCGCAAAGTCCCTGAGAATATACCAGAGCAAGATATGTTGGCGCAACATTTACAACAGCCGCTGACTTCTATCCCCGATCCTTTCGGCACCCATGATAGTTTTGGGGCGCATAACAATGCGCGTCTGCAATCTTTTTTAGATAGGTTTGGTTTCTCTTACGAGTTCGCTTCGGCGACACATTATTATAAGGCGGGTAAGTTTGATGAGACATTATTATTGATGTTGCGGCATTATCAGGGTGTGTTGGATATTATTTTACCGACATTGGGGGCGGCACGGCGCGAGACTTATTCGCCATTCCTGCCTATTTGCCCCGCCACGCATGAGGTCTTGATGGTCGCGACCACCCCGTTAGATGTAGAAAAAGGCTTGCTCGGTTATACGCACCCGCACACGGGCAAACAATGCGAGACATTGGTTACAGGCGGGGCGTGTAAGTTGCAATGGAAGGCAGATTGGGCGATGCGTTGGGTGGCATTGGGTGTTGATTATGAAATGGCGGGTAAAGATTTATCGGAATCGGTGGCGTTATCGGGGCGCATTGCCAAACTGCTCGGCACCACACCGCCTACGGGGTTTAGTTATGAGTTGTTCCTAGATGATAAGGGCGAGAAAATATCTAAAACAAAAGGCAATGGCATCTCACTGGATGAATGGTTGCGTTATGCGCCGCCCGAAAGTCTATCGCTTTATATGTATCAGCACCCGCGCAAAGCCAAGCGCTTGCATTTTGATGTCATCCCGAAAGCGGTTGATGAATATCTAACGCATCTGGCAAAATATG
>JAAOIL010000204.1 GCA_015163825.1 Alphaproteobacteria bacterium
GGATGCGATTATTCGCGAAATAGATTGCCCCGCCACCACCCATGCGTGTCGGGCCCAAGATTTGTCGCTCCCCGCTATTGATATGATTTCGGCACGGGCGTGTGCGCCTTTATCGCGGCTTTTACCTTTGCTGGCGCCGCATTTTAATAAGATATCCACAGAAGCTTTGCTACATAAGGGTAAAAACTGGCAAGATGAGCTAGTGCAAGCGCAAAAAACGTGGCAAGTGGATTATACAGCCCATGCCAGCCTTTTTGCCGAGGGGGCGTGTATTCTACACCTACAATCACGCCCGAAAAAACGATAAGCATTTGATTTTATTGGAGATTTTAATAAATGACGAGAAAAATATGCGTAGCAAATCAAAAAGGCGGGGTTGGTAAAACGACTACGACCATTAATCTGGCAACGGCATTAGCGGCGATAGGCGCCCCTGTTTTGGTTATTGATTTAGATCCCCAAGGCAATGCGGGCACGGGATTAGGTGTTGGCGCCGCCCAACGCAAGGCGACAAGTTTTGAGCTGCTTTTGGGCGAGGTGGCTTTTGGTGATGTGATTTACCCAACCTGTGTGCCGCATTTAGATATTGTGCCGGCGGGTATGGATTTACTGGGCATTGAGGTTGAGCTCGCCGAACACCCCCGCCGCCTGTTTCGCTTGCGTGATACATTAGAGGCGTTTTTAGAGACTTCAGCAGGCGCGAATTATCATTATGTCTTTATAGATTGTCCGCCTTCTTTGAATATGCTGACCTTAAATGCGATGGCGGCCGCTGATGCTATGCTTGTGCCTTTGCAATGCGAGTTTTTTGCGCTGGAGGGCTTGAGTCAATTATTACGCACTATCACGCATGTGCGTGAAGAGTTAAATTCCGCCCTGACCATAGAAGGCATCGTGCTGACCATGTATGATGGGCGCAATAATCTATCGGCACAGGTAGAAGATGATGTGCGCGAACATTTTAAGGAACTGGTTTATCAAACTATTATTCCGCGTAATGTGCGTGTTTCGGAAGCGCCTTCGCATGGCAAGCCCGCCTTGCTTTACGATCATAAATCGGCAGGCAGTCTTGCCTATATGAAATTGGCGGCAGAATTATTACGCAAACAAAAGAAAACAGAAAATTCCAACCTTGAGAGCGAGCAAACATTATGACCGATAAAAAAGCAAAACCTAGAACAGGCAAAAGAGGATTAGGGCGTGGCCTTGCCACCCTTATTGGCGACACACATAAATCGGCTGCTGTTCCCGCCACCCCCTCTGCACCCCCCTCTGCCACCCCCTCTGCCCCCTCATCATCTTCTGGCGCACAACCCGATACACAAAATAATATAGCCAATACTATCAATACACTCGCGATAGATCAATTGGTGGCAGGGGCGTATCAACCCCGCCGTGCTTTTGATGAAGAAGCGATTGCGGCGCTGGCGGAATCATTTCGCCAAAATGGTATTTTACAACCGCTCATTGTGCGCCCGCTAGAGGATGAGGCTGGCAAGCAGCTTTACGAGATAGTCGCGGGCGAGCGACGATTTCGCGCCGCGCAAATAGCACAACTGCACCAAGTGCCTGTCGTGGTGCGTTCCCTCAGCGATGTGCAAGCCCTTGAGATTGGTGTTGTAGAAAATGTGCAACGCGAAGGCTTAAACCCGATAGAAGAAGCCGAAGGCTATCGCCGCCTAGCAGAAGAGTTTCATTATACCCAAGCCGACATTGCCGAGATTGTTGGCAAGAGCCGCAGTTATATCACCAATATATTGCGGGTGCTTGATGCGCCGACGCTCATCCGTGATTATATTATTGCTGGGCGTTTAACGGCGGGTCATGCACGGGCTTTGGTCGGCAGTGCGACTGCTGCCATAGCAGAAACATTGGCACAACAAGTGGTCGCGCAAGGCTTGAATGTGCGTGCTACAGAGCAATTGGTCGCACGACAAAAAGCGGCTAAAGATAAAAAGACCTTACCACTTAAAAAGTCGGTTGATATTTTGGCATTA
>JAAOIL010000205.1 GCA_015163825.1 Alphaproteobacteria bacterium
GGTGTTGATGTTATGAGCGCAAACTTTACCGCCCATGCTAGTGATGTTTGGACAACGGCACAGGCGGTCTTTGCCGCATCTGAAACTGCCAATAATATCACGCATTTTGATGCGGCTCTTTTTGCGGCGATGCCCGATATCAGTGTGGATTATGCGGTTATAGAACGCAGCCTTGATGTGGTGAATGTGCCAGCGCATTTTCAGTGGAGCGATGTTGGTTCGTGGCGCAGTGTTGCCGATGCCCAAGACAAAGATGAAAATGGCAATGGGGCGGTCGGCATAGAGAGCGACCACCTTATTATGCGCGACACACATAATAGTTATGTTGAGGTGCATAGTTTAGATAAAAAGATTGTCGCCACAATAGGGCTAGAGGATATTGTGATTATTGATATGCCTGACGCTTTGCTGGTGGCGACCCGCGACAAAGCACAAGAAGTGCGTGGCATTGTTGATAGTCTAAAGGCGGGTGATGAGTTTGCACAAGGGCTGACACAAACACCACCTGTGGTGCATCGCCCATGGGGAACCTATAGCACTCTAAATAAACAAGAGACTGGAAATAAAAAAGAAAATAATTATCAGGTGAAACGTATAACGGTTGATGTCGGGCAGAAATTGAGTTTGCAATACCACCACCATCGGGCGGAGCATTGGGTCGTGGTGCAGGGGATTGGCGAAGTACAAATCGGTGATGATGTATTTGAAACACGCGCAGGGGAATATCGTTATATTCCGCTAGGGCAAAAACATCGCCTAACCAATATCGGTGATGAATTATTGATATTGATAGAAGTGCAATGCGGGGATTATTTGGGCGAAGATGATATTGTGCGCCTCGCTGATGATTATGGTCGCTCGTGAGCGGTAAGGTTTCGTATAAGCAAGCGATAATAAAATAAGGGTAGCGCAATAAACACCACCCCCGCCGCCACCCCTTGCAGGGTAGGGGCAATAAAGGGGGTCAGGATAAATATCGCAACGCCAATCCAAATAAGGGCAATCGCCCCCGCCCCCATAATCAGTAAAATCTGTCGGGGGGCGAAGCCTTTATTTTGCAAGAGGTGATGTAAGTGGGTGCGGTCGGCAGAAAAGGGCGACCGCTTTTGGCGCAAACGCCGATAGCTGAGTGTTAAGGTCTCAATCACCGGCAGAGCAATCAACCAGGGGATAAGCGAACTCGGAAAAGAGTCACCGCCCTCATAAGTGCTGGCGGTAATCAAGAAATAACTGAGCAATAGACCGATAACCATAGAGCCAGAATCGCCAAGAAAAACTTTGCGCCCCCTAATGGCGCCCATATTGAAAATCATAAAGGCGGTCACCGCCCCGATAGCGGTGGCAAGTGCCCCGCCAAAATTAGTGCCAAAATTGGTGGGGAGGGGATATCCCAACATAATCATTAACCCCACCAAATGAATGAGGGCAATGAGGCACAACCCCCCCGCCAGCCCGTCTAAGCCGTCTGCCATATTGATAGCGTTAATCAATCCGACAATGGCAATAATCGTGAAAGGAGCAGCGTATGCCCCCAGATAAAGCTCTTGCGCCGCATAAGTGCCAAACGACACGATGACTAAATCATCACCATAAATCAATAAAGCCGTTATTGATATTTGCCCTAGCAGTTTCACAAGGGGGCGCATATCTAACATATCATCAAGCACACCCAACACCAGCAATCCACAAAGGCTCGCCAATAAATAAAGGCTAGGCTGGGCAATTGCTATAAAGGTGAAACCAATGGCAATGCCGCCTATTAATGCCACCTCCCCCTTATGTTGTTTGCGGGTGTCGGGCTTATCGGTTAGCCCAAATCTTTTTGCCAAAGGGTGCAGAGCAAACAAAACCCCCGCACATAATATAAAACTCGCCAGTCCTGTATATAATGCTGTATATAAAGTCATTATGCGGTTTCCTTATGCAACATCATAGCGATGATGAAAATCACAAAACTGCTGGCAATCATAACGCTTTGCCACAGGCTATAGCTGAATAAAAACTGCCCACAATAGGCACTCACCGCCGCTAGGTAATAAGGGTAATGGCTGGTGGGGGCGGTTGCCAATAATAAGCGCAAAGCTTGTATCACTGCCAGTAAAAATAAAATACCCCCGACAATGCCAAAGTTAAAAATGAATTGTAAAAATATATAATGCGGGTGCTGGGCGATGATAGCGGTATTTTTATTTTCAAAATAAGCGGGAATAGATGCCATTGAAGGTATGGATTGCGCGGTGCGTAGATAATCAGGTAAGGCGGCGGGGGCGTAATTGCGATCGCTATTTAAGCCACGCCCAAAAAGTGTGTGTCCTTGTGTGTCGTTGGCATAAACATAAAAAATGAAACGACGGATATTCACACTCGCCACTTCATTTAATTTTGCGGGAATAAGATTATTGATTTGGGGCTGGTCAAAACTATATTTTGCAAGTGGGGCGGAAAATAAAATAGCACCAACAAACCCCGCTATCATAAGGCGGTGCGTGAGGCGGGGCATGGGATTGGTAGTGGCTTTAGCAAAGGCAAACACCACCACCCCCATTATCATCGCCAGCGCCGCACTTTGGCTTTGCGACAGCAGACTTATACTGATGGCGGCGATAAGGCTTGCCACCATAAGTTTTGGGTGCGAACGCGCATAAAAGGCGGCGCAAATAAATATCAACACAGAGGCTATCCCCAAAGCCCGATTGACTTGCCGTGTTGGTTCCGATGTATAGCCGAGCCAAAGCGATAAATCTTGTCCGTTGATATATTGGCTCGCCATATTCAAATAGGGTGTGTAGTGCATCCACAAGCCAGAGATGAAAGTTGCGCCCACCCCGATAGAAACACTTGCCGCCAGATATTTTATCTGCGCAGGGGTGAAACTGGTATTTTTCATCCATATCAACAAGGCGACAAAGCCACTAATAAAGGCGATTAGTTTTAGAGCAAGCGCCCCACTGAAAGCGGGGGTCGCAGACCAAAAATAAGAGGCAAATATATATGCCACTAGCACCCATACCCAGCCTAGATTCCCCCCCAAAAAATGTTGGCGTAGATATTTGAGGGGGCGTTTTTGTATGAGGCTTATAAGGCACAACACAGCAGCGATGGCGAATAAAGCGCTAAATCCCTTCACGGCAATCGGTAAAACCACACCGCTTAAACATAGGGTGAAAAATATCAGTCTATCAATATGTGTCATCCTAAAATCCACTATAAGATTTTGCGATAGGCATCAAGGGTGGCAGAGGCGGTTTTTTGCCAAGTGAAATCTGTTATGGTGCGTGTGTGTGAAATCGCCCCCATCTCTGCTAAATCACTAGCGAGTAAATTATCAATAGCGGCGGCGAGGGTGCGCGGCTTTTGCGGCGGACACAAAATGCCGTTTTCACCATCACGCACAAGGGTCGGCAATCCCCCGACATTGCTGGCGACAATCGGTAGTGATGCCGCCATCGCCTCCAGACAACTAATGCTGGTGGCTTCCATAAGGGAGGGTAGGATTGCGAAATCAGCCGCACTATAATAAGGCGCAATCTGTGTATGCGACATCTCACCTGTCATAATAAATCGTCCGTAAAAATTTTTCTCTAGCACATCGGCAATCTCTGTTTCTTGCTTGCCGCCACCGATGATGAGCAATTTTAATTTTGGGTGCTGAATATATTGTGTGGCGTTTGCTAAATCAAGAATACCTTTTACAGGCTCCAGCCGACTGGTGATGATGGCGAGGGGTTCGTCTTCTTTAACACCAAAACTATTGCGCAAACGTGTGCGGTTGCGTGTATTGCGCATGAATTTTTCCACGACCACGCCATTGGGAATATAAGCCGTTTTCGCCCGCAAAGGCGATATTGTATGCAAGCGGTCTTCGCTAGGGGCGAGCAATAAATCAATCGGTGCGAATAATTTATCCAGTTTTTTGATGCTGTTTTTACCTTTTTGTAATCGGTTCAAATAGCCGGATGAGTGATTGGTAAAAACAATAGGCGCAGGTTTTGGGGTTAGCCCATGCAGTGGTAATAATCCGTGTAGGTGGATTATATCGGGGGCGATAATTTTACATAATTTATCTATTCGTGCATTGATTTGATACCCATAAAAGGGGCGCAAAAAGCGTCGCGGCAGAGAGTGGAGATGCACCCGCCCATCTTTGTTTGTCGGGGCTATGTTTTTTATAGGCTTTGTTAGAATATGCACTTCGTGGTCTTCGTGTCCTTCGCGTCCTTCGGTAGTGGCGGCGATGGCTTGATAGAGCTCATGCACATGGGTGGCGATACCCCCAATGGTTGGGGGATAATCATAAGAGACTGCTAATATCTTCATGGGCTCACCCCCGCTTCTTGTTAAGCAATGTTGTTGCAATACCACTCATAAGTGTGTTTTAGCCCCGTGTGCAAGTCTGTTTTTGCTTGCCAGCCTAATTGGGTAAGCGCACTGACATCTAGTAATTTGCGCGGCGACCCATCGGGCTTGCTGGCATTAAAGGTTAAGTCGCCTGTGAAGCCGACAACATCTTTTATGGCTTTTGCCAATTGCGTAATGCTGACATCACGCCCCACACCAAGATTGATAGGGGCATCAGCAGAATAATTTTGTAATAAAAATACAATGCCTTCGGCGCAATCATCTACATACATAAATTCGCGTTTGGGGTTGCCCGATCCCCAAACTTCCATATTTGCCGCCCCCGCCGCTTTGGCTTGGTGGCACTTATGCAAAAGGGCGGGCAATACATGCGATGTCGCAAGGTCAAAATTATCATGCGTGCCATATAGATTGGTCGGCATCACAGAAATAAAATCATCACCATATTGGGTGCGATAGGCTTGGCATAATTTAATGCCGGCAATCTTGGCAATCGCATACCACTGATTGGTCGGCTCTAAGGCGCCGCTTAATAATGCCGCTTCGGCAATCGGTTGCGCCGCATCCTTCGGGTAAGCGCAACTAGAACCCAGAAACAATAATTTTTCCACGCCCACTTCATGGGCGGTGCGAATGATATTACTGGCAATCATTATATTCGTATAAAGAAACTCTACAGGATAAGTATTATTGGCAAGTATCCCGCCAACTTGTGCCGCACACACCACCACGGCATCGGGCTTGGTATCTGCTAACCATTTTTCAACTTGGTCTTGGCGGGTGAGGTCTAGTGTGTCGCGCGGTGCTGTTAGCACCTCTGTATTTTGCCGCATCAATGCCGCACAACAAGCACGACCAACCATACCATTATGCCCCGCCACCCAAATTTTCTTATTCGCTAGGGCATACATTACATATCAACCTTAATCGGTTTGGGGGGGTGTTGGATGGCATCTCTTGCCGCCACTACCATTTCGCTGACCAATTCCTCTAGGGTAATCTTCGCTTCCCAGCCGAGTAATTCTTTGGCACGAGAGGCATCGCCTATCAATAAATCCACCTCTGTCGGGCGGAAATAACGAGGATCTATCTCTATCAATACTTGCCCTGTGTCGGCATCTTTGCCCACCTCATCAACGCCCTCGCCTTGCCAAATAATCTGCCGCCCAATATGGGAAAAAGCCAATTCCACAAAAGTGCGCACTTTCTCTGTGCGCCCTGTGGCGAGCACAAAATCTAGCGGTTCTTTATATTGAATAATAGCGTGCATGCCCTCAACATATTCGCGCGCATGACCCCAATCGCGTTTGGCATCAAGATTGCCAAGATACAATTTATCCTGCTTGCCCGCCTCAATCGCCGCTACCGCATAAGCAATTTTTTGTGTCACAAATGTTTCGCCGCGCAAGGGGCTCTCGTGATTAAACAAAATCCCATTTGAAGCGTGGATACCATAAGCCTCGCGATAATTAACGACAATCCAATAGGCATAAAGTTTCGCCACCCCATAAGGCGAACGCGGATAAAAAGGTGTGTTCTCATTTTGCGGCACATCTTGGACCTTGCCATATAATTCCGATGTGGAAGCCTGATAAAATCGCGTCTTATTCTCTAGCCCCAGACTACGAATAGCCTCTAGCAGACGCAAAGTGCCAAAGGCATCGGCATTGGCAGTGTATTCTGCCGTCTCAAAACTGACCTGCACATGAGACTGCGCCGCTAAATTATAAATCTCATCGGGGTTAATATTTTGCACCAGACGCATAAGATTACTACTATCGGTTAAATCCCCATAGTGTAGAAAAAATTGCGGATTGGGCTCGTGAGGGTCGGTGTAGATGTTATCTATCCGTGCCGTGTTGAAAGAAGAACTGCGCCGCTTCAGACCATGCACTTCATAGCCTCGCGCTAGTAATAGCCGTGCGAGATAGGCTCCGTCTTGCCCCGTGACGCCTGTTACCAGCGCAATCTTTTTAGATTTATTCTGTGTCATTATTCTTTTTGGTAAAGGGTTTGGGCTGGTTTGTCTAGTCTATCGTTTGCAAGCGGAATATGGTATGAGGCGTTATGACAAAGCAAAAAACCGCTATCATCATCGGCATTACAGGACAAGACGGCGCTTATTTGGCGCAAGTGTTATGTGCGAAAAACTATCGGGTGATAGGGGTGGCGCGGCGTATCGCTTCGTATGAGTTGTGGCGGTTGCAGGCTTTGGGTCTGGCGGATTCTGATGATATTACACTGGGCGAACTTGATATTATGGATTTCCCCGCTACTTTGCGTTTATTGCGCGAACACAAGCCCGACGAGATTTATAATCTGGGTGGAGTCAGTTCTGTGGCGAGTTCCTTTGCGCAACCGCTTGTGGTGTCGGAGATGATAGGGCTAGGCACTTTGCGTTTGCTGGAAGCGATATTAGCCAGTGGCTTACGCCCGTGCTATTACCAAGCCTCCAGCAGTGAGATGTTTGGGCATAATGACACACGCCCGACACTTAATGTTAATGGGCAAACTGTTAATGAACAAAGTGATTTTGCGCCTGTGTCGCCTTATGGCACGGCTAAACTTTATGCGCATTGGCTGATTACCAATTACCGCGAGGCACATAATCTTCATGCGTCTTCGGCGATATTGTTTAATCACGAAAGCCCTTTGCGTGATGTTAATTTTGTCAGCCGCAAAATAATACATGGGCTGGTGGCTTTGTCATCTGGTTCGCAAGAGGTGCTAACGCTTGGCAATATAGATAATGTGCGTGATTGGGGTTTTGCGGGGGATTATATGCAAGCCGCTTGGGCTATGTTGCAAGCAGAAACGGCTGATGATTATATCATTGCGACAGGCAAACCCCATAGTGTGCGCTCTATTGTAGAGCACGCCGCCGCCGCCCTTGATTTTGATTTGGCGTGGGAAGGCGAGGGGGCAAACACCACTGGCATTGATAAAAAGAGTGGGCGCCTTCTGGTGGCGATTGATACACGTTTTTATCGCCCGACAGAGCCCGATCCTTTGATTGGTGA
>JAAOIL010000206.1 GCA_015163825.1 Alphaproteobacteria bacterium
ATTCCAATCAAAAAATGCGTGATGGCGGCGGGCTAGTCAGCTTGCGCCTTTATGCGTGCTTGAAGCCGATTATTGTTGCTTTCAACGGACCGGCTGTCGGCGTGGGCATTACGATGATGCTGCCTGCCGATATGCGTTTGGCTTCTACGGACGCGCGTTTTGGTTTTGTTTTCACGCGCCGCGCCATTGCGATGGAGGCTTGTTCTTCGTGGTTTTTGCCTCGCTTAGTTGGCGTGCAGCAAGCGCAAGAATGGGTTTTGACCGGTCGCGTTTTTGATGCCGACGAGGCTTGGCAAGGTGGGCTGGTGCGCTCTATTCACGAACCCGAAGAATTGATGCCCGCCGCACTTGAGCTTGCAAAAGAAATCATTGAAAATACTTCGGCGGTTTCGGTGGCTCTTTGTCGGCGTATGCTTTGGTCTATGATGGGCGCAGACCACCCGATGGAAGCGCACAAAGTGGATAGCCGTGCTATTTTCTCACGCGGTCGTTCTGCCGATGCTAAAGAAGGGATAGAAAGTTTCTTAGAAAAGCGCAAGGCAAATTTTCCCAACAAAGTATCTACCGATATGCCCGATTTCTTTCCGTGGGAAAAGAAGCGCGAGTATAGCTAGGCGAATGTAACCGGACTCGGTTTAATTGCCCCTAGTTTAATCGGCGGAGCTATCCAACCTTGTGGTGGCTTCGACATTTTCTAGTTCGTCTTCACTCAAACGCACAAAGCGTAGCTGGCTAAAAATGCCAACCGATAGCAAAATCACCCCCATCACCGCCATAGAAAAAAGCGGAGCGGCGTGAACACCAAAGCGGTCGGCAACCAAACCCGTGAGCAAAGCACCAAAGGGCGCGCCGCCCATAAAAGAAAATTGATAGACCGACAAGATGCGCGCTCTATGAGAATCAGGGGCGCGGTTTTGAATAATCGTGCGTCCCGAAGACATAGAGCACCCCGCCGCAATGCCCCACACCACACAAAGGCAAGCTAAAGCCCAAAAGGGTTTCGGCACAGCCAAAGCCCCGACAATCAACAGACCGGTGCTCACGCCGCCTAGCAGCATTTTACCCACCGCAGGTATCAGCCCTAACCGAATAAGGGTGACCATCGCCACAATCGTGCCGACCCAAAAAAGCATATTCAGCAGAGCAATATCACCAGCCCCTCCGCCATAGTAATCGCGCACAAACAGCGGCAAAATCACCATAAACATTCCAATAAAACAAATGGAAATACCAAATTGAATAAGCAGCACGGGAGCTATGTCCTTATGGGCAAAGGATATACGAATGCCGTCTATCATTTCAGGAATGGTTTTACCTAGCGAGGTCATTTTCTTCGGCGTGTTGGCAAGGTTTTTCGGCAAGCGAGCTGAAACATAGGCAGCGATAAGATAGACGACCGCTTGCAGTATCGGCATCCAGCCTATATCCACAAAATCAGCACCCGACACCACGACCATACCGCATAGCATACCGGTAAATTGCAGGCTCAAAGCTATATTGACGGCGCGTTGAATTTTTGCATTATCAACAATGTGCGACAAAAGGGCATCGCGCGCAGGCATCACAAAAGAGCCCAGCGCACCAATCAAAAGACCATACATAATCAAATGAGGAAAAGTGATCCACTTGGTTAAAGTCAGTATCCCTAAAAAAAGAGCAGGGAAAAAAGCTAAGGCTTGCGCCCAAATTAAAATTTTTCGCCCATCATTATTTTCTGCGGTAACACCAGCAGGCAACATCAAAAACAGCGCGGGCAGCAGAATAGAAGCCTGCACGACACCCAGCTGGCTGGCACTTAAACCCAGCACCAGCGCACCAATAGCTTGTATGGCAACCAGCTG
>JAAOIL010000207.1 GCA_015163825.1 Alphaproteobacteria bacterium
GTCGTCTTATGGGGCTATTAAAGAGCAAATATGCGGGGCAAATGGATTTCGGTAAAGCAGGGGAAATCGCTAAAAAACGGCTCGGTTAAGGCAGGGTGCTAGGGACTGTAAAAGTTGCCCACAAGATTCTTTGCAATTCATCAAAATTGTGTGCCTTTTATAGCCTTTTATAACCCCCTAGCACTAGGAAACATAGCGGCACTGGCATAGACTATCGCCTATGGCATTTTCAAGGGAATTTATTCAAGATATTAAAGACCGCATCAGTGTATCCGATGTGGTCGGGCGTAAAGTGCGTCTGCAAAGACGCGGCAAGGAACATGTCGGATTAAGCCCGTTCAAATCTGAAAAAACTCCTTCTTTCACGGTCAATGACCAGAAACAATTTTATCATTGCTTTGCATCGGGCAAGCATGGTTCTATTTTTGACTTTCTCATGGAAACAGAAGGCTTGAGTTTTCTGGAATCGGTAGAACGGCTCGCCAATGAAGCGGGTCTGGCAATGCCGCAACGAGACCCTCGCGCCGCAGAAAAATCTGCCCAGCGCGCTAATCTTGCCGAAGTGATGACAATGGCAGCAGACTGGTTCAACCATCAACTGACACAAACAAATGCCGAAGAAGCCAGCGCCTATCTACAAAGACGCGGCGTAGATGCGGCACTGATAAAAACTTTCGGTATTGGCTATGCCCCCTCAGGCAATGCGGGGCTTGTCGCACACCTACAAGCAAAGAAAGTGCCACTAGCGCAAATGGTGGAAGCTAACCTCGCCACCAAACCCGATAATGGCGGGCAACCCTATGACCGCTTTAGAGACCGCATTATGTTTCCCATAAAAGATAAACGCGACAAAGTCATCGCCTTTGGCGGGCGGGCTATGCAAGCCGATGCGAAAGCGAAATATCTAAACTCATCTGAAACACCTTTATTCCACAAGGGTAGTGTGCTGTATAATTTTTCCCAAGCCCGACAAGCCGCTTATGATACAGGGCAGATATTGGTTACCGAAGGCTATATGGATGTGGTCGGGCTAGCACGAGGCGGCATTATGAATGCCGTAGCATCGCTAGGCACGGCAATCACCGCCGAACAAATCGGGCAACTCTGGCAACTTGCCCCCGAACCAATCATCTGTATGGACGGCGATGAAGCAGGACTAAAAGCTGCCTATCGGGTTATAGATCGCGCCTTGCCTTTATTAAAAGCGGGGTTCTCTTTACGCTTTGCGCATCTGCCTGTCGGTAAAGATCCGGACGACATCATCAACGAACAAGGACGCGAAGGTATGAACACGCTTTTAAGCAAAGCAAAAAATATGGTGGATATGTTATGGGAGCGAGAACTAGAACTCGCCCAGACTTACAACACCCCCGAACGCGCCGCCGCTCTAAAACGCAAACTGCGCGAAAATGTCAGCGCTATTGGCGACAAAGATGTTCGCGCCCTTTATGGTCAAGAAATCGCAAAACGTCTGGATAATTTGCTCGGCACACCCAATTTTAATAATAACGCCAATAATAATGGCTTCGCCCCCCCCCAAGCGGGCTGGAAAAAAAGAAAACCACTCTGGGGGAAGGTGCCTGTGCGGGCTAGTCGGGCATTGCTGCAATCGTCTATCGCGCGGGCGGATACGCAATGGCTGCCGCGTGAAATGCAGATTGTGGCGTGTGTTATTACCCATCCCACCCTGCTAATAACGCATAGCGATGCCTTTGAAAATGTAACGCTGAGCCCGCTTCTTAGTAAATTACGCTTTGAAATCATTGACTTTTTTGATAATTACACCCCCCCCGACCCAGATGGTGTAGATAAGGAAAGGCTTGACAAAACGGCTCTCACAGGGCACTTGAACGCTCGCGGTTTTGTTGATGCCATTGATAGGCTAGAGGCAATGCCAATGGCACGGCGATTGCGTTATTTGCAACCGCAAACGCCACTGGCAGAAGCCGCAACGGACTGGCTAGAGATTATGGATACGCACCATAAATTAAGAGAATTAGAAGAAGCAAAGGCAGAAGTAGAAGCGGAACTAGAAACAGAATTAGGACGCGATGGCGGCGGCGATGCCGAAGGCACATTAAAACGGCTGACGGCAATCCGTAATGAGATGGCAACACTAGAACACCGAAACAGGTAAAACAAAATATAGGATTATTCTAAATGGCAACAAAGACAAAATCAGCAGCAGCAAAAAAAGTCTCACCTAAAAAGGCAAAACTTAAAAAGCCCGACCCTAAAAAAGGTGAGCCTAAAAAGGTGGCGGCAAAGAAAGCGACTAAAAAACCTGTTGCCAAAAAAGCGACAACAAAGACAGCCGCTAAAAAATTTGTCGCTAAAAAACTAGAGAAAAAATCAAGCCTTGCCGCCTTGATTGATTTAGGCAACCCTGCGATTAAGAAAATGATAAAAGCGGCAAAGACGGCTGGTTTTGTAACATTTGATAAGTTGAATGAGGCGTTGCCGTCTGAAGAGTTTTCATCGGAACAGATTGAAGATGTCATGACCTCGCTTTCTGATATGGGCATCAATGTTGTTGAGGCAGAAGATGGTGAAAGTGGTGAAGCGAAAACAGATGTCGTAGATGCGAGCGCCAGCACTGCTGTTGCGACGACGACGCGTAAGGCGACGGGCGACCAAACAGACGATCCTGTGCGTATGTATTTGCGTGAGATGGGGTCTGTGGATTTATTATCGCGCGAGGGTGAGATTGCCATTGCCAAGCGGATAGAGGCAGGGCGCGAGGCGATGATAGCGGGTTTGTGCGAAAGCCCTTTGACATTTCAGGCGATTATCATTTGGCGTGATGAGTTAAATGAGGGCAAGGTTTTATTGCGCGACATTATTGATTTAGAGGCAACATTGGCGGGACCTGATGCGAAGAAGGTTGATAGGTCTGCAGTGGGTGCGGCGCCCCCTCCCTCTGGTGCGCCATCGGGCGAGGCAGAGGGCGAGCCTGATGAAGATGATGAAGAGGCGCAAAGTAATCTGTCGCTTTCAGCGATGGAGATGGAACTGAAACCAACAACGGTGGTAAGTTTTGACAGCATAGCGCTAACATATAAAAAACTACGCCGCTTGCATGAAAAGAATGCGGACTTACAAGCGCAGAACAAAGAACTTTCTACATTACAGAAAAATAACCTTACCAAATTAACAGAGGCGTTGATTATAGAAGTGCGGGCGTTGGCGCTTAACAATGCACGGATTGAGGCACTGGTTGGGCATCTTTATTCCATTCACCGCCAACTTCTGGCGTTGGAAGTGCGCTTGTGGCGGCTGGCAGAAAAATGCGGTGTGCTGCGTGAGGAGTTTTTGAAACATTACCAAAGCAGCGAATACGAAGCCGATTGGACAAGGCGTGTCTCGCGCCTGACGGGTAAAGGGTGGAAAGAATTCATCACCAAAAATCGTGCTGAAGTGAAAGAAATTCGCGCCGAGATTAGACATCTGGTGGAAGAAACCGGACTTGATATCGTTGCTTTCCGTAGCATTGTTTTGAAGGTGCAAAAAGGCGATCGCGAAGCCAGAATCGCCAAAGATGAAATGGTGGAAGCCAATCTCCGTCTGGTTATTTCTATTGCTAAAAAATATACCAATCGCGGTTTGCAATTCCTTGACCTCATTCAAGAGGGCAATATCGGCTTGATGAAAGCGGTGGATAAATTCGAATATCGGCGGGGTTATAAATTCTCCACCTATGCGACATGGTGGATTCGCCAAGCCATAACGCGCTCTATCGCAGACCAAGCCCGCACGATTCGTATTCCCGTGCATATGATAGAGACCATCAATAAAATCATGCGCACCTCGCGCCAGATGACACACGAATATGGACGCGAACCAACACCTGAAGAACTATCCGTCAAACTATCTATGCCACTAGATAAAGTGCGCAAGGTTTTGAAAATAGCCAAAGAACCCGTAAGCCTTGAAACCCCCATTGGCGACGAAGAAGACAGCCAATTAGGTGATTTCATTGAAGACAAAAACGCAATCATTCCTATTGATGCGGCAATACAATCTAACTTGCGCGACACAACAACACGTGTGTTGGCGTCACTTACACCACGCGAAGAACGCGTCTTGCGCATGCGGTTCGGTATCGGTATGAATACCGACCATACATTAGAAGAAGTGGGACAACAATTCTCCGTCACCCGCGAACGCATCCGCCAAATAGAAGCAAAAGCATTGCGCAAACTAAAACATCCTTCACGCTCGCGCAAACTTCGCAGTTTCTTGGATAGCTAAAATGGGACTGACGAGCATGCCAACACTGCTGACTATGATGAAATCCAAAATCCACCGCGCCCGCGTGACACAATGCGATATGCATTATGAAGGCTCTATCTCGGTGGATGAAGACTGGCTCGATAAAGTCAATATCCTCTCCCACGAACAAGTGGATGTGCTGAACATAAACACAGGCGGGCGTTTTACTACATACGCCTTACCCGCCCCGCGCGGCTCTCGCACTATCGGTATCAATGGGGCAGCCGCACGGCTCGCCCAAGTGGACGACCTTGTCATAATTATCGCATACGCAAATATGGACGAAGCCACAGCAAAAGGCTATAAGCCTAATATCTATCTGCCAGATGCAGATATGGATACATAATACAGGGTTCGGGCCTGTAGCTCAGTTGGTTAGAGCAAACCGCTCATAACGGTTTGGTCGCAGGTTCGAGTCCTGCCGGGCCCACCCTTTTATTTTGATTATTGTATAAGCGGTGGGAATCTGTTATTGTTATTCCATTATGCAATTAAGACAAAAAAATCAGGAAGAGATTGACGCTGTATTTGATATGGATACAGACGAAATAATTGCGTCTGCATCTAAGAGTAACATTGCTCTGCTTTATGAAA
>JAAOIL010000208.1 GCA_015163825.1 Alphaproteobacteria bacterium
ACACAAAGACGCATATATGTGCGGGGCGATGCCCAAGTCGCCTATGGTCGTATGGCACAACTTGTCGCCCATATTAATGCGGCTGGTTTCACACGAATGGCATTGGTGACACAAACCCCACAAACGCCACAATAGGGGAGGTGATAAATGCCAACTTTCAAAACTTTGCAAATACCGCATAATCCGTCTTTCTTTTTGGGGGTGTCGTTTGGCATACATATTATATTGTTTTTGCTGATTAGTTTCTGGGCATATCCGCAATTGATTATCACCCCCGATGATGTCGTGCCGATAGAGATTATCAGCGAACCCCTAGCCCCGGCAGAGGTAAAGACCGAAGACCTTGCCCCGCCCGATGCCACCCCACAAGTGCAAGCGGCGGCACAAGAAGTTGCTCCACCACCCCCCATTGCAGAGGCAATCCCCTTGCCCGATACCCCGATAAAGACAGCACCCCCCGAACCACAAGATTCTCTGTTTAAGGTGGCAAGCCCTAAAATCGCGCCTCGTCCTGAAATTAAAACACGCCCCCGCCATCAGTTAGATATAGGTGCTGTGCGGGCATTATTGAACAAGACCCCCGATATTGCCACAGCACCGACACCCCCCCAAAATAATGAAACCGCCAATAATGGCACACAAGGGGCGGATATTGTGAATGCCCGTTTAACGGATAATGAACTCAATGTGTTTCGGGCGCAGATGCAAAAATGTTGGTCGCCACCTGCGGGGGCGCGTGATGCCAACTCATTAGTGGTCGTGGTGCGCTTGTCGTTAGACCAGCAAGGGCGGCTATTGCGTAAGCCTCGTGTTATCAATCGGGAGCGCTTGCAAGACCCCTATTTTGTAGCGGCAGCCGAGAGTGTATTACGCGCGATTGGTCGGTGTCAGCCCTTTACAATGCCGCCCGATAAATATGCCGCATGGCGTGATTTAGAATTAACATTTGACCCCAGCAAGATGCTTGGTATATGAGACATTCCATGAAACATTTTATCCTCTCAACATTATTGCTCTGGCTGGCGGCGACACTGCCTGCTGAGGCGGCTTTGAAAATAGACATCACACGCGGCAATGTAGAGCCTTTGCCGATAGCGATATTGAATTTCAAAAGCGATAGCCAATTCGGGGAGACGATAGCGCAAGTCATCACAGCAGATTTGGAACGTTCAGGTTTATTCCGCCCCATAGCGAAAGATGCCCATATTGAAAGCGGCATAGATGTTGATGCGTTCCCTCTTTTCCAGCAATGGCGTGTGATAAATGCTCTGGCGTTGGTATCAGGCAGTGCGACTGTGTTATTGGACGGCAGATTGCATGTAGAGTTCAGGCTGTGGGATGTCGTGGCGGGGGAACAGATGGAAGCCTTGCGCTTTTTCGCCACGCCCGATAGTTGGCGCCGCATTGCGCATCTTGTATCCGATGCCATCTATGAACGGCTAACAGGCGAGACAGGATATTTTGATACCCGCATTATCTTTGTCGCAGAATCTGGCACGAAAGATAGACGCGTCAAAAAACTCGCCATTATGGATCAAGACGGACACGCTTATAATGAACTAACCAATGGGCGTGACCTCACCATCACGCCGCGCTTTTCGCCGACAGCACAAGAAGTAACCTATATGTCTTTCACCAATAATAAACCCCGCGTCTATCTATTCAACATAGAGACGGGCAATCAAGAAGTGGTGGGGGATTTCCCGGGCATGACTTTTGCGCCACGATTTTCTCCCGATGGACAAAAAATCATCATGAGTTTGGAGCGTAATGGCAACGCCAACATATACACACTAGATTTACGCACCCGCGAAACAAAACGCCTAACCGCTTCGCTCGCCATTGATACCGCCCCATGCTTTTCCCCCGATGGTCGCCAAATCATTTTTGAATCTGATAGAGTAGGGTCGCAACAACTCTATGTGATGGATGCAAATGGCTCTAACATTCGCCGCATCAGCTATGGCAAAGGACGATACGCAACGCCAGTATGGTCGCCGCGTGGCGATCTCATCGCTTTCACCAAAACGCTTGGCGATAAATTCCTCATCGGGGTCATGAAAACAGACGGAAGCGGCGAACGCATTCTAACCGAAGGCTTCCATAATGAAGGTCCCGCATGGTCGCCCAATGGTCGTGTCATAACCTTCTTCCGTGAAAGCAAAGGCGAAGAGGGCGGTCCCACCCTATGGACGGTGGATGTCACAGGCTATAATGAACGCCCGCTACAAACCCCCAATTTCGCCTCCGACCCCTCATGGTCACCCCTCATCAGATAGATTAGGCTAGGTGTTGGCAGGGGGCGTGTTTGGTGCTATAGCAATATCCATAGAAAATTTGAGGAGATAAATTATGGCAATCGCTAATAATATACGTACAATTTTAATGGCGCTATTTGTAGGCTTTTTTGTAACCGCCTGCGCTGGTAATACAGGTGGCTCTGGCTCTAGTTCTGGTTCTGGCGCGGCACGGGTCAGTTCATCTGGTGGCACAAGCGATAGCGGCGTGGCTTATCTGAAACGCAATGTTGCAGACCGCATATTCTTTAACACCAACACAACAGGTCTCAATAATGCGGCGCGCGCCACATTGCTCGCCCAAGCAGAATGGCTAAAACAAAATGGCTCTATCGCTTTGCGCATAGAAGGTCATGCAGACGAACGCGGCACACGCGAATATAATCTCGCTTTGGGTGCGCGTCGTGCAGGGGCAGTCCGCGACTTCTTAATCAGTCAAGGGGTGAGTGCCAATCGTCTAACAACAATTTCTTTTGGTAAAGAACGCCCTGTCTCACTATGCACAGAGGAGCGGTGTTGGACTAAAAATCGCCGCGCTGTTTCTGTCGTCAGATAAAAATGCGCACGGCTCTTTATCTATGCTGCCTGATTTTTGTGAGCCTAGTGTTTGCGCCCTCAGCAGAGGCAGAAGATGAGGGGCAGTTAGAATTACGCATTGCCCGATTCGAGCAAATACTAGAAGCACAGATGATATTGCTGCGGCGAGAGCGTCTGGGCGATATTCTAAAACTAGAGGCACGGCTAGAGGCACTAGAACGAGAGCAACAGCAAACACCACCAGACCTTACAACGGATACGCAAAATGTAGGCACACTAGCGGGTGATATTGTCGTGCGCCTTTCAGCATTAGAGGAAAATGTTCGTGCTATTCGTGGTCAGTTTGATGAGATTAATTTTGGCATCACGCAACTAAGCGAGCAGTTAGAAACCATGCGTAAAGATAATGAATATCGCTTCCAAGCATTGGAGCGCAGGGCGGCGAATGCCCCCGCCACAGCACCCGTGGCGATAGAACCACAGATTATCGGGCAGATAAAAACACCAGCGCCAGTGGATAAGGTGGAACTGGCAAATACCCCGAAGAATAAAATCAGTGATATTGTTGCGGGGGAGACATCAAGAACAATCACATTGGTGGGCGAGGGCGCGCCTGTAGAAGTAAGCGCCCTCCCCGATGTAAAGTCTGATGTTTCGCCCGATATAGAAGCACCACCCTCTCCCGAAGAGGTTGCTGATGTGCAGACACTTTACCAACAGGGCTTGCGGCATTTGCGCGGCGAAGCATACGAAGAAGCACAGCGTGATTTTCAAAAAATCCTCGCGCGTTTTCCCGACCACCGCCTTGCGGGTAATGCACAATACTGGTTAGGCGAAACACATTATACAAGGGGTGATTACACACAAGCGGCAGCCGCATTTCTGACAGGCTATACAGATTTCGCCGCCAGTAACAAAGCCCCCGATAGTTTATTAAAATTGGGTATGTCGCTTGCCGCCCTCGCCAAAGAAGAGGCAGAAGCGGGAAGCATCACCGAACACGCCGCGCAAGCGTGTAATGCGTTTGGCACCTTAGCGACAACTTTCCCCGAAGCGTCTGCGTCTATTTTGCAACGCGCCGCATTGGAAAAAGGACGATTGGGTTGTGCCTCTTAATCCAAGTGGATTTATCAAAACTTTAAGAGGGATTACGCCATCACCTCATTATGCGCTGGCGGTTTCAGGCGGTCGCGATTCTATGGCATTGGTAGCACTGGCGGCAAAGGCGCAAAAGTTAAAAAATGCGCCTCGCTTTTCGGTTTTGTCGGTTAATCATGGCTTGCGCACGGCGGCGGCAGATGAAGTGCGTCAAGTGGCGCAGATTTGCGCAACATTAGATTTGGCACATTATACATTGAAAGCGAAACAGGCATTGCCGAAAACAGGTGTGCAACAGGCGGCGCGTCATTTGCGTTATGGCTTGATGGCGCAATGGTGTGCGCACCATAAGGCGGGGGCATTGGTTGTCGCCCATCATTTGCAAGACCAAGCCGAGACGATATTGATGCGCCTTGCCCATAATAGTGGCATTGCTGGTTTGGGTGGTATGACAGCACGACAAACATTAGCCACGCCTTATGGGGATATTATTTTGGTGCGTCCGTTCCTTGCCCATGCGCGAGAGGATTTGGAGGCGGTGGTGCGCCGTGCCAAACTTTTGTGGAGCGACGACCCGACCAACACAGACACACAATATGAACGTGTGCGCTGGCGACAATTATTACCGCAATTAGAAGAGGCGGGGTTAAGTGCGCAAGTGCTAACGGCATTGGCGGCGCAATGTCAAGTGGTGTCGGCGGGGGTTAATGCACAAGCGGCGCAATGGCTGGCAGATTATGCCGCCTATAACCCTTACGGATTTTTTGAGATTGATAGACCTGCTTTCGCCATCATTGCCCCTTCTTTACAAAAGCGGATTGTGCAAGGGTTGGTGCAATGGTTAGGGGGGGGTGATTATGCCCCTGCGTCCTCGCAAGTGGAGGGGTTGCTTGCGGCACTAGATACAAAACCACCTCCTCAAAAATTATATGGGGCGATGACTTTTGGCGGGTGTTTATTGCGTTGGCAATCTCGGTATTTATTTATCGGGTGTGAGGCGGCACATATTGATTGCACGCGCGATAGACGCTTCACGATAAAAGAAAAAAGGGGGCTAACGCTTGCGCCATTGGGGGCAAAGGGGGCGCAGACCTTGCGGGAGCAAAATATCAGTCTGCCTAAAATTCCAGCCGCTTATGTGCAAGCCCTTCCCGCTTTTTTTGATGAACAGGGTAAGTTTATCGCCTGCCCCCCCCTAGAGGGGGAAAGAGCCCTCAAAAAGCAAATCAATTTCATAGATGTCCTCACTAAAAATTATATGTGAGGGGGGTGGTAAAAAGCCTTATAAGACACTATATTAGATGGGAAAGGGATTCAAATTATGAACATTAAAAATCTTCTTGTATGGATGGTCGTTGGAATTATGCTTTTGGCACTTTTCAATGTATTCCAAGAGTCGCCAAGTGATGGGGCTAATCGTGATATTAATTTCACGCAATTCATCGGCGAGGTGGATGCGGGTAATATCTCTGCGGTGGTGATAGAGGGCGACGCTATTAGCGGACGCTACACCAATGGCGGACGCTTCCAAACTTACGCGCCCCCGAATGATGCGCGGCTCGTGCAACGTTTGCAAGATAAGGGTGTGTCCATTACCGCCCAACCAGATAGATCGGGCAGCCCTAGTCTATTGGGTGTGTTGTTATCGTGGTTTCCTATGCTGTTGTTAATAGGCGTGTGGATTTTCTTTATGCGTCAAATGCAAGGCGGGGGGCGTGGTGCTATGAGTTTTGGCAAGTCCAAAGCGAAACTCCTCACTGACTCACACGACCGCGTCACCTTTGGTGATGTCGCTGGTATTGATGAAGCAAAAGACGACCTACAAGAAATCGTTGATTATCTGAAAGACCCTAGCAAGTTCCAACGGCTTGGGGGGCAGATTCCAAAAGGGGTATTGCTTGTGGGACCTCCGGGCACGGGCAAGACATTGCTGGCGCGTGCCATAGCGGGGGAGGCGAGTGTGCCATTTTTCTCTATCTCTGGCTCCGACTTTGTGGAGATGTTTGTTGGTGTCGGGGCAAGCCGTGTGCGCGATATGTTTGAGCAAGGCAAGACACAAGCGCCGTGCATTATATTCATTGATGAAATAGATGCCGTTGGTCGCCATCGTGGGGCGGGCTTGGGCGGTGGCAATGACGAGCGAGAGCAAACGCTCAACCAATTATTGGTAGAGATGGACGGCTTTGAATCGAATGAAAGCATTATCCTTATTGCGGCAACCAACAGACCCGATGTTTTAGATCCCGCTTTGTTGCGTCCGGGGCGGTTTGACAGGCAAGTCGTTGTGCCAAATCCTGATATTATCGGGCGTGAGAAAATACTAAAAGTGCACATGAAAAAAACCCCCCTCGCCAGTGATGTTAATACAAGAGTGATTGCGCGCGGCACACCCGGTTTTTCTGGTGCGGATTTAGCCAATCTGGTTAATGAGGCGGCTTTGCTGGCGGCACGGCGTGGTAAGCGTCTTGTTACTATGTCGGAGTTTGAGGATGCAAAAGATAAAGTGATGATGGGGGCGGAGCGTCGTTCTATGGTAATGACGGAAGATGAAAAACGCCTCACCGCTTATCACGAAGGGGGGCATGCGCTGGTCGCGTTGAATATGTCTGCCTCTGATCCTGTGCATAAGGCAACAATCATTCCGCGTGGTCGGGCTTTGGGTATGGTTATGCGCTTGCCTGAGCGCGATCAACTCTCGGTTACGCGTGCGAAACTAAAAGCAGATTTGGCTGTCGCTATGGGTGGTCGCATCGCAGAGGAACTTATATTTGGGCACGAAAAAGTAACCTCTGGGGCATCGTCTGATATCCAAATGGCAACGAATATGGCGAAGGCTATGGTCACCCGCTTCGGTATGAGCGAAGAAATGGGACCGCTCACCTATGATGAAAATGAACAAGAAGTGTTTCTTGGGCATTCGGTCGCACGGCAACAAAATATATCGGAAGATACGCAACGCAGAATAGATGCCGAAGTGCGACGCTTTGTAGAAGAAGGCTACACCGTTGCGACAAAAATCATCCAAGATAAAATGGACGATTTGCATATTATCGCAAAAGGTCTGCTAGAATACGAAACGCTGAGTGGTGATGAAATTATGGAATTACTGAAAGGTAATCCGCCGCATCGCCCCGATGACGATAGCAACACACCAACCACTGGCACGAAAGCCGATATTGCCTCGCCCTTCCCGAAAGTGGGTGGTCTAGGCGACGCAGAACCACAAGGAACATAAATTATGACAAAAATACTAGGCATTCTAAATATAACCGAAGATAGTTTTTCCGATGGTGGCAAGTTTCTAGAGCCAAAGGCGGCGATAGCCCATGCGAAATCTTTGGTGAAAGATGGCGCCGATATTATAGATGTCGGTGCTGCCTCTAGTCATCCCGATGCGGCAGATGTTTCTGTGGCAGACGAAATCGCACGGCTGGAATCTGTGTGGAAGGATTTACAAAAACTCAAAGTGCCATTATCGGTGGATAGTTTCCAACCAGAAGTGCAACTCTGGGCAATAAAGAATGGGGCGCAATGGCTGAATGATGTCAGTGGTTTTGCTAATCCCGATATTTATAAAGCGATTGCCGCAAGCGATGTGCGCCTTATCCTAATGCAAGCCTTGCGTGGCAAAGGTGTGGCGCAAGCAAAAGATGTCGCCCCCGAAGACCTTTATGAACATAGTTTGGAATTCTTTGATAGCCGTTTGCGCCCTATGACACAGGCGGGGATAAAAGCAAATCGTGTGGTACTAGATCCCGGCATGGGTTTCTTTTTAAGCGATAAGCCAGAATCATCTGTGGTGATGTTGCATTTGGTGGATATTATTCGCAAACGCTTCGCCCTAGAGGTGATGGTGGGGGTTTCGCGCAAAAGTTTCTTGCAAACCATAGCGAAAACAGATGCGGCTGGCACTGATACTATTTCCTTCGCCACTGAATTCTATGCTGTGTGTAAAGGGGTAGATTTTATCCGCACTCATAATCCCAAGCCGCTAAAGCAGGCTCTGCCGATTTATGATGCCTTGCGTGGTGGCGCAAGAGCAATACTAGAGTCTATGGTGCCGCCTGCTCCAGAAGCAGAAGCCGCCCCAGAAGTAGAGTCCAAGTAATAACTCGCAATAGTTTGTGATTTGAAGTTGCGAGGGCGAGGGCGCACATTCCCTCTATGATTCGTAGATATTTTGGCACAGATGGCATAAGAGGTCGCGTCAATGGCGAGAAGGTGACGGCAGATATGGCGTTGCGTTTGGGGCAAGCGGCGGGGCGTTATTTCAGACGCGGAACGCATCGCCATCGTGTCGTTATTGGTAAAGACACCCGCCTTTCAGGTTATATGATAGAGCCCGCTTTGGTGGCAGGGCTTACCTCTATGGGTATGGATGTTTTCTTATTCGGACCTATTCCCACGCCGGGTGTTGCGTTTCTGACGCGTTCTATGCGGGCAGATATTGGGGTGATGATTTCTGCTTCGCATAATAGTTATGAAGATAATGGCATAAAATTATTTGGTCCCGATGGTTATAAACTTTCAGATGCGATTGAATATGAAATAGAGCAAATGATGGACGAACCAGCAGCAGAGCATTTTGCCTTGGCGCAATCATTGGGTCGTGCGAAACGTATTGATGATGCGGCGGCGCGGTATATAGAGTTTGCCAAGCGCACCTTCCCCCGCGATATGAATTTGGAGGGGATAAAACTCGTCATAGATTGTGCGAATGGCGCCGCCTATAAAGTTGCCCCCACCGCCTTGTGGGAGTTAGGGGCAGAGGTTATCAGCATTGGTGTTACCCCCGATGGGTTTAATATCAATAAAGAGTGTGGCTCCACTGATACGGCAGCATTGGCGCAAACGGTGCGGCGGGAGAATGCCGATCTTGGCATAGCCCTTGATGGCGATGCCGACCGCCTTATTATTTGCGATGAAAATGGCGGGATAGTTAATGGCGACCAAATCATCGCGCTTATCGCCCAAGACTGGAAAGAAAAAGAGCGTCTATCGCAGGCAGGTATTGTGGCAACGATAATGTCTAATCTGGGGCTAGAGGTATTTTTGGCAGAGCAGAATCTGGGTCTTATCCGCACACAAGTGGGCGACAGATATGTC
>JAAOIL010000209.1 GCA_015163825.1 Alphaproteobacteria bacterium
CGCGCGCATGGCGATCTATCTGAAAATGCCGAATATCATGCCGCAAAAGAACAGCAATCCCATAATGAAGGGCGGGTGAAAGACCTAGAAGATTTATATAGCCGTGCCCAGATTATAGATGTTGCCGCCCTTGATAATAAGACGATTAAGTTCGGGGCGACCGTTCATCTGGCAGATGAGAACACAGATGAGACACGCACTTATCAAATCGTCAGCGAATATGAAGCGAATATAGATGAAGGCAAAATCTCTATTTCCTCGCCAATCGCGCGGGCACTCATCGGTAAAGAAGTTGGCGATAGTGTGGATGTCAATACCAGTGGCGGTAAATCTTACGAGATATTAAATATCAAATTTATTTAATAAGCGCAAAAGCCACACCCGCATCGGGTTTAGATTTTCTAATACTAAGCGATGTCCGCACATTGGCAACATTCGGGGCGGGGGTTAGTTTCTCTGTCAAAAATCTTTGAAAACTTTCCAAATCAGGTGTGACACATTTTAAGATAAAATCAATATCACCATTCAACATATAACATTCGCGCACTTCTGGCATTTTTGCTATGCGGGCTTCAAATTCTTGCAAATCGGCTTCGGCTTGGCTGTGTAATCCCACCATAGCAAAAACCGTCACGCCAAATCCCAATAAAGCATTATCTATTTGGGCGTGATAGCCTTGCACAAATCCAGCCGCCTCTAGGGCGCGCACACGGCGCAAACAAGGCGGCGGCGAAATCCCCACCCGTCGTGCTAGTTCAACATTGCTAATGCGTCCGTCGCTTTGCAATTCTGTGAGGATTTTAGTATCGGTGGCATCTAGGCGTGGTTTTTTCATTTCTATGTTCCAAATCTTGCTAAAATGAGTAATAATGCTACTTGCTTTTATAATAAGTGTAAAGGAAATAGAATAAAATGAAAATATGGACGCTAACAGGCGGACGACGCGGTAATGAAGTTATAGGCGAGGGCATCGCCCACGCCCTTTTTGATATTCACAAAGCGAACGAAGGGAGAGAAGGGAGAGAAGAGAGCGAGATCACCCCGATGATTGTATCGCTACCCCCGCTTTGGCGACCCTTGCGGCGCACCAGATTAGCCCGTGATTATGTGCGCCTATTTGAAAAACGCATTACCCGTCCCTTCCCCGATATTGTGTTGGCGAGTGGGGCAGCAACGATAGCCCATGCACGGGCAATTCGTAAATCATCTCGTCAATTAGCGGGAGGCAAAACTTTTGTCGCTTATTTACAAGACCCGCATATTGCCCCGCATCATTTTGATTTTATCTGGGCACCCGAACACGACTCAATAACAGGCGCGAATGTTTTCAAAACATTGCTGACACCCCATGGACTAGATGCCCCAACCCTTACCCATGCCGCCCAAACATGGCGGCAACGTTTAATCCCTGCTGGCTTTAGCGGCACCATTATTGGCTTTTCTATGGGGGGTAAAAGTCGGGCTTATCCCTTTTCGCAAAAAGAAATGACGCATATTGCTAGGCAATTAGCGCAACTGGCAGCGCAAGGGCATTTGATATTGAGCGCCCCTTCACGGCGCACCCCCGCCTCGCATATTGAAATTTTACGCCAAGCCCTTGCCCCCTACCCTCACACTATTTGGCAAGCCGAAACACAAGCCGAAATAGAGGGCGATAATCCTTATGCGGCAATTCTAGGTCTGGCAGATCAAATTATTGTCACGGCAGATAGTGTCAATATGATTGGCGAAGCCTGCACAACAGGCAAGCCAACTTATATTATGCCGCTAGCGGGGAAAAGTGCCAAGTTCAATCGCTTCCACACCCATCTTATGCAAGCGGGATATGCGCAAGACTTTACAGGCACACTAAATGCCCCCACCCCTAAAGCCGCACCCCCCAACCCAACAAAGAGTATCGCTGCCAAAATCTATAGTGCTTTACAAACAAAGAATCGGTTATAAGAAGCAAATGACAAATACACAGCATAGAAAAGTTTTGATTATCGGCAGCGGTCCTGCGGGTTGCACGGCAGCGATTTATGCGGCACGCGCCATGCTAGCGCCGCTTATGGTGCGGGGCTTGCAGGCAGGGGGGCAGTTAACCATCACCACCGATGTAGAGAATTATCCGGGCTTTGCCGACAGCATTCAAGGTCCATGGCTGATGGAACAAATGGAAGCGCAAGCCGCCCATGTC
>JAAOIL010000210.1 GCA_015163825.1 Alphaproteobacteria bacterium
ATAAACCGCACCTTTTAAGTCTGTTGATGTGTCTTCTTCTTTAGAAGTATCTTCAGGCGCGTCCGCCTTTAGCACTTGCGGGATAATTTGATATGAGGTTGTCTCTTGGGTAAGCACGTTGATAAAATTGGCATAATATAAAGTCGCAATATCAAACCCCCCCATATCATAATCTGCCAAAACTTGCGTCGCCACTTCTTGCGCTTGTGCAAAGCCCACCGATTTTTTTTCCAGATAGGTAATCAACGGCAATAGCTCATCCGCGAAATAACGTTTTAAGACATCATACCCTTTGCGCCCGACACATAAGATTTTTATTTGCTTGCCTGACCCGCGCAACCGCATCGCATCCATTCTGGCGCGCCTTGCAATGGAACCATTAAAGCCACCGCATAAGCCGCGTTCTGATGTGACGACAATCAATAAATGCACTTCGTCTTTTGGGTCTTTGCCTGTGCCTGCCAGTAGGGGGTGTGTGCCCTCGCCCACGACCACGCCATGTGTTAGGTTTTTAAGCACTTGCGCCATTCTTGCCGCATAGGGACGCGCCGCCGCCGCCGCTTCTTGGGCACGGCGCAATTTAGACGCTGCCACCATTTGCATAGCGCGTGTTATTTTACGCGTTGCCTCAACACTGGTAATGCGATTGCGTAACTCTTTAAGCGATGCCATGATTTATCCTATATTTTCTCGTCTCTTCTCATCTAAACCTCACGCAAACCTCACGCAAATGAGGCGCTAAAATCATCAACCACTTTTTTGAGTGCCGCTTCTGTAAGGTCGGATAGCTGCTTCTCTACCCGAATGGCATCAAGGATGGCGGTTTGCTTTGTGTGCATCAGTTCTAGCAATGATGTTTCAAAGCGCCCGACCTCCGCCACTGCCAATTTATCAAGATAGCCATTCACACCCGCATAGATTGCCACCACTTGCTCTTCTATTTTAAGCGGCGAAAATTGCGCTTGCTTCAAAAGTTCCGTCAGGCGTTCGCCACGACGTAGCAATTGTTGCGTTGATTCATCAAGGTCTGAACCAAATTGAGCGAAGGCTGCCATTTCACGATATTGCGCCAACTCCCCTTTGATTTTACCCGCCACTTGTTTCATCGCCTTGACCTGCGCTGCCGACCCAACCCGCGACACCGATAGACCAACATTCACAGCCGGGCGCACCCCTTGATAGAATAAATCTGTTTCAAGGAATATCTGCCCATCCGTGATTGAAATCACATTGGTCGGGATATAGGCGGAAACATCATTGGCTTGTGTTTCAATAATCGGTAAAGCCGTGAGCGAGCCTGAACCAAAATCATCATTGAGTTTGGCGGCGCGTTCCAGCAAGCGTGAGTGCAAGAAAAACACATCACCCGGATAGGCTTCCCGACCGGGCGGGCGGCGCAACAATAAAGACATTTGCCGATATGCCACAGCCTGTTTTGATAAATCATCATAAACAATGAGCGCATGGCGACCATTATCACGGAAATATTCGCCCATCGTGCAACCTGTAAAGGGCGCTAGAAACTGCAAAGGCGCGGCATCAGAAGCGGTGGCGGCAACAATAATCGTATATTTGAGCGCATCATTTTCTTCTAATGTTTTCACAATCTGCGCCACAGTAGAACGCTTTTGCCCTATCGCTACATAGACACAATAAAGTTTGGCACTTTCATCATCACCTGCATTGGCGGCTTTTTGATTAAGAATGGCATCAATGGCGATAGCGGTTTTACCTGTTTGTCTATCACCAATAATCAACTCCCTCTGCCCGCGCCCGATAGGAATGAGCGCATCAACCGCTTTTAGACCCGTTTGCATAGGCTCGTGCACAGATTTGCGCGGGATAATGCCGGGGGCTTTGCTATCCACCTCGCGGGTTTCGGTCGTTTTTATAGGACCCTTGCCGTCTAGCGGATTGCCGAGCGGGTCTACCACCCGCCCCAAAAGTTCAGGTCCAACAGGCACGCTAACAATATCACCCGTGCGGCGCACAACATCGCCTTCGCTTATTTCGCGGTCGGAGCCGAATATAACAGCGCCGACATTATCTGCCTCCAGATTAAGCGCCATGCCTTGAATATCCTCGCCGCCTGTCTTGCTGGGGAAGGCTATCATCTCCCCCGCTTGGACATTATCCAGTCCATAAATCCGCGCAATACCATCGCCGACCGATAAGACTTGCCCTATCTCCGAGACCTCCGACTTTTGGTCAAAATTTTTGATTTGTTGTTTGATGATGGAAGAAATTTCCGATGCTTTGATATCCATTAGCGCGCCTCATTCATAGTGGTTTGTAAAGATTGAAGTTGATGGGCGAGTGAGCCGTCTATCATACGACTGCCGACTTTTAATATGAACCCACCCAATAAGGTGGCGTCCTCTTGTGCCTCTAAACGCACGGATTTGCCCAGAACCCGTGTGAGTGTATCGGTGAGGATAGTGATTTGCACCTGTGCCAGCGCCGTAGCAGAGACGACATAAGCAGTGACTTCGTTTCTGGTTTCTGCCAGAAGTTCAAGATAACCACCCAAAATGGCAGGCAGTAAATAAAGACGCCGTCTGCTGATAAGAAATTGCACAAATGTCTGTAATAAATCAGTTGTCTGCGCCTCTTTTAGAAGCGCCCCTAATGCCGCACTTTGCTCTTGCGCGGTTATCAATGGATTGCGGATGAGTTTTTGTAAATCAGGATTGGCGGCTAACAGGGCCCGTAATGTGGTGACGTCTTGGTGGGCAGTATCTTTATTAGAATCGGCCTCTTGCACCAGTTCAAAAAGAGCAAGCGCATATCTGCCAGACAGCCCTGCTAGCTCAGAAAGTTCAGAATTAATCATTTGATTCGTCGCCAAGGATCTACCCATTTTTCCACTAGAATTATATGATATGCGATAGGGAAATCGAGGGGGTGACCTCCCCATCGCATGGGCATTCACTTATCACGGACACGCCTAAGGAGCAACCCCTGAATTGGCAAAATACCCCCTTAATTCCCCCTTATATTCTGATATTTGACCGCTTTTCCACAGAAATTATCACGCTCAGAAAAAACGATAGGGATCTATGTCAATGGCAAGACGAATAGCGCTAGGGCGGGGCTGTGCCGCTAGCCAAAATTTTATGTAAGACTGCAAGGATACCTCGCTTTTCACCAAAAAACGAAAGCGATAACGCCCCCGCAAGCGGGCTATCGGGGCGGGCGTTGGACCCAAAACCCGCACTTTTGCATGGGTCGGGGCACACGCCGCCAAAGCACGGCAAAACGACCAGCCCTCATTATGAGACGGCGCCGATATTATCAATGCCGCTAACTTACCAAAAGGCGGCATCTTGGCGGCACGGCGCATATTGGCTTCGCGTGCAAAAAACGCATCGCGGTCGCCTTGTGAAAGTGCCTGTAGCACCGGATGTTCGGGCATATAGGTTTGTAAGAGGGCGTGTCCATCCGTGTGTTCCCGCCCCGAACGCCCCGCCACTTGTGATAATATCTGATAAGTGCGCTCGCCGGCTCGTAAATCGCCATTGCCTAATCCTAAATCGGCATCCACCACGCCAACAAAACTAAGATTTGGGAAATGATGCCCCTTCGCAACAATCTGGGTGCCGATGATAATATCAATCTCGCCATCGCTAATGGCTTTTATCTGGGCGCGTAAAGAGGCAATGCCACCACTATGGTCGGATGATAAAATCATCACGCGGGCTTGCGGGTAATGCGTCTCTATCTCTTCGCGAATACGTTCCACACCCGGACCACACGCCGCATATTGATCGGGGGTCTCACACGCCTCGCAAAGGGGCGGCACCGAACGCACCCGCCCACAATGATGACAGGTTAATTTCATCTGCGCTAAAGCTGTCTCTATCGTGCCATATTGATGCGCCACCAACCACGAATCACAATCCTCGCATTGATAACGATGACCGCAAGCCCGACACAAAATAAGCGGCGCATAACCACGCCGATTCAAAAATAAAAGCGATTGCTCGCCCGCTTCTAATCGTGCCGCCACCTCATGATGTAAAGGCGGTGCTAACCATTGTCTCCCTCCTTTGGCACCTTTGGCACCTTTGGCACCTTTAGGGGCGGCGGCAGGCGGGGTGAGGCGCATATCCACCAGTTCCACTTTGGGCAAACGCGCCGTGCCATGGCGATGCGTTAAGCGATGTGTTTGATAACGTTTTTGTTCCCCATTCACATAAGATTCAAGCGATGGCGTCGCCGAAGATAAAATAATAGGACAAGCCGCAAAACGCGCCCGCACCACCGCCATATCACGCGCATTATAAATAACCCCCTCTTCTTGTTTGAAACCGCCATCGTGTTCTTCATCAATGATGATAAGACCCAAATCGCGCCACGGTAAAAACAAAGCCGAACGCGCCCCCGCCACCACCGCGACACGATTATGAGACACCGCCGCCCATATATCACGCCGCCGAGCGGGGCTTATACCCGAATGCCACTCAAGCGGCGGTGCGCCAAATCGTGCCTGAAAGCGGGCTTGGAATTGGGCGGTCAATGAAATCTCTGGGAGCAATATCAAAACATTGCGCTGGTGTTTTAAGGCGGTGGCTATCGCCTCAAAATAAACTTCGGTCTTGCCCGAACCCGTCACGCCATCTAGCAAATGCACCCCAAAACTTTGTGCCGCCACCCCGTCACATAAATCTTTGGCAACGCCCGCTTGCTCTGGTGATAATATGACCTCGTGGTGGTCGCTATCATAATCCACCAAACGGCTTTCATTTTGGATCTCGTTATTAGAGGGGGTTATGGTTTGTATCTCTAACACACTCTCTCTATGGGGGGCTTTATGAGGGGCTTTATGAGGGGCTTTATGAGGGGCTTTATGAGGGGCTTTATGGAAAGCCTTTATGACGGCGGGGCTGGTGTCGGCGGCGGCGGCTAAATCTGTGATTTCTAGAAGGGGCGATTGCTGCAAGGCTTCTAAAATGCGGGTGCGGGCTGGGGTGAGGCGAAGGGTGAGGCGGATTTCTTTTAAGTCGGCATTTTGGTTTAACCGCACCATTGTTTTTTTGGGCTGAGCGCGTGGCGTGAAAACTTGCGGCGCGGACATCACTTGTTTCAAAATACGACTTGGCTCGCTCATAACATAGTGCGCCACCCATTCTATGAAATCACGCATTTGTTTTTCTAGCGGTGGATAGGGCAAGTGCGCTTCTATTGATTTTATTTTGGCGGGTGGTAAATCGGGCTCACGATTATGAAGCGCCCACACAACCCCCACAACACGCCTTGCCCCGAAAGAGACTTGCACAAAATCACCTATTTTTGCCTGCGCATTTGCACAGCGATATGTATAGGTCTGTGGTGCGAGTGGTATTAAAACATCTGCAAATTTCATAAAATGAGATTAGCGTAATTTATACTTTTTTGCTTCTTAATAATAAGAAACTTGCCCAAAGGGGTGTGGGGCGGTATTGTGAGGCAAGACTTATAAATAGGAGAGATAAAATGCAATTTTTTATAGACACAGCAGATATTGAAGAGATTCGCGACCTTGCCGCCACCGCTATGGTTGATGGGGTGACTACTAATCCCTCCTTGATTGCCAAATCAGGAGCGGATTTCAAAACCCTATTGGCGCAGATTTGTGAGGTGGTTTCTGGACCTGTCTCAGCAGAGGTCACCGCCCTTGATGCCGAAACAATGCTGGCAGAGGCGGCGGCATTAACCCCGATTGCTGCCAATATATGTATAAAAGTGCCCCTGACATGGGAGGGCTTAAAAGCCACACGGGCTTTATCTGATAAAGGGCATATGGTGAATGTGACGCTTTGTTTTTCTGCCAATCAGGCTTTATTGGCGGCAAAAGCTGGCGCACGCTATATTTCGCCTTTTGTTGGTCGCTTAGATGATATTGGCATAAATGGTATGGATCTGATTGCTGATATTCGCCGCATATATGATAATTATCCCGCTTTGACCACCGAGATATTGGTGGCATCGGTGCGCTCGCCTGAGCATATACATGATGCGGCTTTAATCGGCGCCGATGTGGCAACGTTGCCGCCTGCTGTGTTGCGCTCGCTGGCGGCACACCCGCTTACCGATAAAGGACTGGCAGCCTTTTTAAGTGATTGGCAAAAAACAGGGCAAAGTATAAAATAAT
>JAAOIL010000211.1 GCA_015163825.1 Alphaproteobacteria bacterium
CCTCGCCAAGAATTGGCTTATATGGCGTCTCGGTTTTTTGATTATCGCCCTGAAAACTTTGCCTGTATCACTGGCACGAATGGTAAAACATCAACGGCAAACTTTTTGCGTCAGTTATGGGGGGCGTGTGGTTATGCTGCTGCCGCACTTGGCACTTTAGGGGTAGAGGCAGACCATATTGGCGAAACGCTTTCTAAAGATTGGCACCACACCACAGCAGACCCTGTGCAATTGCATAGTGTGTTGCGTGATTTATATGCGTATGACATTACGCATTTGGTGTTAGAGGCTTCTAGTCATGGGTTGGCGCAACATAGGCTAGACGGCATACGCCCGCAAGTGGCGGCATTTACGAATCTCACACGCGATCATTTAGATTACCACGAAACTTATGCGGCATATTTTGGTGCGAAGTGTCGTTTATTTACAGATGTGCTGGCGGATAATGGCACAGCGATAATCCATATTGGCAGTGAAGTCGGGCAGGCTATGGTGCTTGCGACACAAAATAGCGGACGCAAAGTCATTACAATTTCCAGAGAAGAAGCCGATATAAGTTTTACCCCGATGGCTTGCACACAAACAGGCACAGAGGCACGGCTGACCTATCAAGGCAAGACGCATAATATAAATGTGCCGCTCATCGGGGCGTTTCAAATAGATAATCTAGCCGTTGCGTTGGGTATGGCATTAGCATTTGGCGCAGATTTAGACACATTACTTAAAGCGTGTGCCACTATCAAACCAGCAAGAGGGCGTATGCAATATATTGGACGCACCAAAAAAGGGGCGGCGATTTATGTAGATTACGCCCACACCCCCGATGCGCTAGAGAATGCGTTAGCCTCTTTAAGGGCGCACACACAAAAGCAATTGCATATTGTGTTTGGCTGTGGTGGCGATCGCGATAAGGGTAAGCGTCCCGAAATGGGGGCTGTGGCAACACGATTGGCAGACACCATTATTATCACGGATGATAATCCCCGCACAGAAAATGCCGACACCATTCGCAGCTCTATTATAGAGGCGGCGCCGCAAGCGAAAAACATTGGCGACAGAGCAGAGGCGATTGCCACCGCACTCAACCAAGCCCAAAAAGATGATATTGTTTTGATTGCGGGTAAGGGACACGAAACACGCCAATTCATTGGCGATACATCATACCCCTTTGATGATGCGGCACACGCCCTCGCCCAAATAGAAAAAGGGGGGAATAAAGATGTCTGATAATCTCTCCCCTTTATGGACAGCACAAGAATTCGCACACGCCGTTGCTAGTTCTGTTAATGCAGAGTGGAACGCTACAGGATTATCCATAGACACCCGCAGTTTGCAAGCGGGTGATGTATTCATCGCGCTAACAGGCGAAAACACAGACGGACACGATTATGTGCAAGCCGCTTTTGATAAAGGGGCGGTGGCGGCACTTGTGCAAGACGATTTTGTCGCCCCCGCTACATTCCCTGCCACATTAGAAAATAATCTCGTGCGCGTGCCCGATGTCTCTATTTCGCTTTATGCCCTCGCCACTGCCGCGCGCAAGCGATGCAAAGCACAAGTGCTAGCCGTTACAGGTTCGGTTGGTAAAACCAGCGTGAAGGAATCTTTGCGGCTAGGTTTATTGCCGTCGGGTAAAACCCATGCTTCGGTAAAGTCTTTTAATAATCATATTGGTGTGCCGTTATCATTGGCGCGACTGCCGCGCGATTATGATTATGCGATATTTGAAATCGGCATGAGCCATGCGGGAGAGATAACACCGCTTTCGCAATTGGTGCGTCCGCATATTGCGATTATCACACAAATAGCGGAGGCGCATAGTGAGAATTTTGCATCGCTTGGTGATATTGCTCGTGCCAAAGCGGAAATCATAGCGGGGCTAGAAGCCAATGGCACACTCATTATCCCCGCCCATGCGCCCCACGTTGATATTTTAGAGAGGGCAGCACAAGCGGCAAATGTTGCGCATCTTGTCAAGTTTTCTACAGACACTCCCTCTTCTCCTGCCGCCGCTTTATGCGATACACATTTGACGAAAATGGTATTGCACGAGACGTGTAGTTGCATCGCTGCCATTATTAACGGACAAGCCCTCACTTGTAAGATAGGGCAAGTCGGGGCGCATCATGTCAGCAATGCGCTTGCCACATTGACGGCAATAGATTTATGCGGCGGTGATTTAGCATTAGCATCTCTAGCACTTTCCCAATCCTTTTTAGATGGCGAGGGTATTGCGGGGCGGGGACAGCGCCACATATTGCGGGCTGGTGATGGCGGGGACTATACTTTGATTGACGAAAGTTATAATGCCAATCCTGCTTCTATGTGGGCAGCGTTATCGTCGCTAGGGCTTATGCCGCGTTTGCGTGGCGGGCGACGCATTGCGGTGCTTGGTGATATGGCGGAGTTAGGCACACAATCCCCCGCTTTGCACAAAGCATTATCTATGATTGTGGAAGAAGCCGATATTGATATGGTGATGAGTTGCGGTGTGCTTATGCACCACCTCCACCAGAATCTGCCGCCCGGTCGTGTCGGGGTGCATAAGGATAATGCGATGGCATTGTTGCCCCATTTGCAAAGTGAAATCCATAGCGATGATGTCGTTATGGTTAAGGGTTCGCGCAGTGCCAATATGGATATGATTGTTGAAACATTAAGTGCCTCTGTCGCCGCAACAACACAAGAAGGGAGAGCATAAATAATGCTGACACTTCTCATTACTTATTTTGATTTAAATATACCGGGTGCAAATCTGTTTTCGTATATCACTTTTCGTGCTGGTGGCGCG
>JAAOIL010000212.1 GCA_015163825.1 Alphaproteobacteria bacterium
CCAATCCTTGTGAAAATTGCCCCCGACCTCTCCCCCGCAGCGGCGATAGCGATTGCCGAAAGTGCCATTGCCGAAAACATAGCGGGCTTGATTATATCCAACACCACCACCTCACGGGCGGATATTACCAGCACAGAATCGGGCGGCGTATCAGGCGCGCCTTTATTCACCGCCTCCACAGATCTTTTGCGCGCTGTATATCGGGGCATATATAAAAAGGGGGGAACACGGCTCACCCTTATCGGGGCGGGGGGTATCAGCACCCCCGACCAAGCCTATGCCAAAATTCGGGCGGGGGCATCGCTCTTGCAGATTTATACAAGCTTAGTCTATCATGGACCGGGCTTGCTCAATGATTTGAAAAAAGGCTTGGTCGCCCGCCTCCACGTTGACGGCTTTGCGACAATAGACGAAGCCATCGGCGCCGACCACAAATAGGATTTTAATATGACAAAGGCGACACTATATCATAATCGGCGTTGTTCTAAATCGCGTCAGGCTTTACAATTATTGCAAGCGGCAAACATAGACCTCACCATTATAGATTACCTGACCACACCCCCTGATCTCAAAACATTACGCAGTTTGCAAAAAATGCTGTCGCTCCCTATCCGCGATTTAATGCGCCCCAAAGAAGCACTATATAAAACACTCGCCCTCGCCAACACAACAGACGAGCAAGATTTATTAAAAGCGATTTGTGCCCACCCGATATTATTAGAGCGCCCGATTTTTATTTATAAAGATAAAGCGGTGATAGGGCGCCCGCCCGAAAATGTGTTGGATATATTATAATGCCGCCTTTTTCATCACACAATACGAGAGCCAGCAAGCGTCATCATAATCGCCAAGCCATTTTACATGCGGCACGCGCGGTGTTTGCGGAACGTGGGTTTGGCGGCACCACCGTGCGCGACATCATCAGGCGCACAGATTTAGCGACAGGCACTTTTTATAATTACTTTGATAGCAAGGATGAAGTTTTTGCCGCCCTCAATGAAACGATAGGCGGGGGCTTGCGCGAAAAACTAAGCCATGCCCGCACCAGTGCCCTTGATTTTCAGTCCTTTGTTGAGAATAATTATCGTGTTTATTTTGGTTATTTCGCCACCCATCGCGAGAATTATTTTCTGATGCGTTCCAATCGGGGTCGCGAGGGTGGCAATCAGGTTATGCAAGGTCCGCAAGTGCAAGCGGGTGTGGCAGAGATGTCGGCAGACATCCGCCAAGCGATAGCGGCGGGGGTGTTGCCAGCAATGGATGCCGATTATTTGGCGGCTTCTTTGGCGGGTATAGCCTTTGGGGTGCTTGATATTATGATGGAGCGCGACCCGATAGACCCCGAAGCGGCGACACTTTTTGCCACACATCTAGCGATTTATGGTATAGGGGGATTAAGTCAAATGAGAAAAGATAAAGGGGAAGATTGATGAATATTCAAAAAATACTATTGGGGCTTCTAAAGCGTCTGCCGTCTTTTGTGATAAGGCGCATGGCGGGGGTGCCATTAGAGATTGATGGCAATGTTTTAGACCCCCACATACATTTATTGGCACGACAGGCAGAAAAGCAAGAGATAGATTTTTCTGATATTTTACAGGCACGCAAAAACATAAATGAGATGATGTCTGTTTTGAATGCGGGTCGCCGTGCGGGTGTAAGTGTCAGCGACACGACTATAAAAGGCGAGGGTAGCACATTAGGTATTCGCATTTACACCCCGACTATAAAAGGCAAGATGAAAAAAACATTACCCGCCGTTTTATTTTTCCATCAAGGTGGTTTGGTGGTTATGGATGTTGATAGCAATGATACTTTCTGCACGATTATGGCAGATATATGTGGGGCGTGTGTTATCTCGCTAGATTACCGCCTATGTCCGGAACATAAATTCCTAGATACACATGCCGATGCCAAAACATTATGGGATTATGTGCAGGCTAATGCAGAGGCGTTGGCTATAGATGCGTCTCGTGTTGGTGTGGCGGGTGATAGTGCGGGGGGTCTCTTGGCGAGTGTGCTGTGCCAAAGATTACAAGAGGCGGGTGGCACACAACCCAAAGCACAATTGCTGGTTTATCCTTGGGTTTCAACTTCGTTCCGTGCCCAAGACGGCGCTTATGAGGGTTCAATGGCGAGTTGCGCTGAATGTTTCCCCTTGGATAGTGCCACGATGGAATTTTTCACTGCGCAAGTTTTCCCCAATGATGAGGGCATAGAGCACCCCTTCGCCAATCCGTTGGCGCGGGAAAATTTAGCGGGGCTACCCTCGGCGATTGTGGCGACGGCGGGGTTTGACCCCATTCGCGATCAGGGCAATCAATATGCAAAACGATTGAGTGCGGCGGGTGTGTCTGTCACGCATTATTGTTTTGGCTCACTCTCGCATAGTTTTTTGAGCATGGGCAATGTCAGCCACGCCACCACAGAGGCAAGCGAGCAATTAGCGAGAGATTTAGCGGCATTACTCTAATATCTTGAAATTCATCAGGCAAATTCCTTTACATTATCGGGCGGGTTCGCTAAATAGCGAGCCTATTGGGATATAATATGAGCGAAAAACATAAATCAGTTGGGTCTTTATTGAACCGCGCCGCGAGTGTCGCCCGTAAGGGTGACATCACGCAGGCACGCGCCCTTTATAATTCCATTTTGGAGCGTTTTCCAAAAAATGAACGCGCCAAAAAGGCACTGGCGGCATTATCCGCCTCTACTTCGGCTAGCCCCATAATCCCTACCGCAGCAACAGGCGCAACAGGCGCGCCCACTTTCAAACTTAATCCTTCTGCTTCATCTGCCGCCCCTCCTTCCCTTATCCCCACGCCTATTTCCACGTCTATTTCCACCCCTATTTCCACCCCGCAAAATAGCGGGGGTGATTTGCCAAAATTTGAAAAAGATAAACTGGTCGGCATGCTAGAGGCGGAAAATTTAGAAGACGCGATTGCCTATGCCAAAGAACTTTACAAATCTTATCCGCAAGCCCCGATATTGCCGCGTGTCATCAGCATGACTTATGAGTTGCAGAAAAAAAAGGGTGATGCGGCGCAATGGGCGGAGGAACTTTACCGCCATGAGGATGGCACATTAGAGGATTATATGCGTATGGCGTCCAATTATGGCGATGACGAGAATTACCCCAAAGCCTTAGCGGCATTAGAAAAAGCCTATGAGTTAGAGCCAGAGAATATAGATGTCTTGCGTGGTTTTGCGTCGTGCCTCTGCGTGATGTATGAGTTCCAACGAGGCATAGAAAAATATAATGAGTTATTAAAACTAGAGCCAGAAAATATGCTTGCCTTGCGCGAATTGGTCAAGGCGTGTCGCGAAAGCGAGGTCTATAAACGCGCCGTGGAGGCGATAGAAAAAGCCCATGAGTTAGAGCCGGATAATATCGCTATCGTCATTGAGTTGGGCATTACTTATAGTACGGCACGGCTTCACAAAAAGGCGGTAGCAACTTATGAGCGTGTCATAGATATGATGAAGGCAACCACAGAACCTGTTGCCGATGATGATGGTTATGAAATAAAGATAGAGGGCATTTATGTATCGCTGGCGCAAGCCTTGCGCGAGAGCGATCAGTTTGAACGTGGCTTTGAAGTGGTGGCACTGGCACTTGAATTGGATGACAATATGCCCGAAGCCTATCAGTGTCGTGGTGCTTTGAATGCGGCGGTGCGCAATAAGGAGGCGGCACTAAAAGATTTTGAAAAAGCCATTTCCATTCGCGGTGATATCGCCAATATGTGGCATGTTTATTCTATGCACAAAAAGTTTAAGGCGGGTGATGAGGCGATTACGCGTATGGAAGATTTGTTAGCGACTTGCGATGTTGATGAACGCAAAGATTTAGACAACCGCATTCTTTGGGGTTTTGCTTTGGGCAAAGCCTATGCCGATTTTGGGGATGTTGATAATGCGTTTCATCATTTTTCGCAAGCGGCATATTTGCGCAAAGAAAAGCTGGAATATGATTTTGAGGAAGAAAAAAAACGCTTTGAGGTATTAAAAACCGTGTTCTCGCCCTTACATGTTGGCGACTATTTAACCCCGCCCGATACGGATTATAAAAAGAAAATGATATTTATTTTAGGCATGCCGCGTTCGGGCACCAGCCTGACGGAGCAGATATTGGATAGTCATTCGCTCGTGCATGGCGCAGGCGAGTTAAACTTTATGAACGAGCACACGGGCGAGTTGCTTTATATGTTTGGTCTGCAGCCAGAAGTGCGTATGCAGAAGGTGGCGTTTGATTCCATTGCCAAATCTTATATGGAATCGATTGATGAATTGGCTTGCGACGCCCCTTATGTCACCGATAAACTGCCGCATAATTTTGCCCGTCTTGGCTTCATTTTGGGCGGCTTTCCGGAAGCGAAAATTATTCACATGAACCGAGACCCTATCGCTGTGTGTTGGTCTAATTTCCAAAAGTTTTTCCCAGCGCGTGGTATGGCATTTAGTTTTGATTTTGAAACATTGGGCAAATATTACAAACTCTATTTAGACATTATGGATTTCTGGAAAGAGAAATATCCGGGGCGCATTTACGACCTGCATTATGAAAGCCTGACCAGCAACCAAGAAGTGGAAACCCGCAAACTGCTCGCCCATTGCGGGCTAGAATGGGAACAACAATGTCTTGATTTCCATTTGAATCGCCGCCATGTGCATACTGCCAGCCAAGATCAAGTGCGCCAAAAAATGTATCAAGGCAGTTCCGAAGCATGGCGGGCTTATGAAAAACACCTTGCCCCCTTAATAGAAGAATTAAAAGGCGTGCATCCTTTATATCGCTAACGCGGGGCATTTATACCGCTAGCCGCTACCCTAAAGTTGCCAGAGCGGGGAACCAATCCAGCAAATAAACGGCGAGGCTTTGCAAGCGTCCATTCAATACCAACACACCCGTCGCCACCAATAGCACCCCGGCAAGGCGGTTAATAAGTCCCCCATATTTTTTCAGACTGGTGCTGACTTCTATATAACGCCCCACCCCCAAAGCGGCTAGGATAAACGGAATACCCAAACCACTGGCATAGACGGCTAATAAAATGACACCATCACCCAGATTATCGCGCGTGGCAGCCAGTGCCAGAATACTTGCCAGAATAGGACCGATACAAGGTGTCCAACCAAAAGCAAAAGCCAACCCGATAATAAAAGCACCAATCATGCCAG
>JAAOIL010000021.1 GCA_015163825.1 Alphaproteobacteria bacterium
AGATTTTGATGACCGCCAACACCGCACCCGCCGCATTGCTTATCTGCCGCAGTTCCAGCCTGTCGCGTGGGCGTTGGCGTGTCGGGATATTGTGCGGCTGGGGCGTGTGCCGTATGGGGAAGATGAAGCGGCAGTGCTGGCAGCGATGCAGTTTTGTGATGTGGCGCATTTTGCCGATATGGCGATAGACACCATATCGGGCGGGGAACAGGCGCGGGTATTATTGGCACGGGTGCTAGCGGGGGCGGCAGATATTTATTTACTTGATGAGCCAGTGCGCTCTCTTGATTTGCGCCGCCAAGTGCAGGTGATGGCTTTATTAAAAGCGCAAGCCCGTATGGGTAAGGCGGTGGTTATTGTCTTGCATGATCTATCGCTGGCGGCACGATTTTGTGATGAGGTTGTATTGTTGAATGAGCAAAGCATTATCCAGCAGGGTGCGCCACAATCTGTCTTTACGGCACAGCAATTACACTCTATCTTTGGCGTAGAAATGGATATGGTATGGAACAAAAGCGCATAGAGGTCAAAAACCTCACCAAGACATTTGGCAAGCAAGCGGTATTGCGTGATATAAGTTTCACGCAAAATACGGGGCGATCTTTGGCAGTGTTGGGGGCGGCAGCATCTGGCAAATCGGTCTTGCTTAAAACATTGGCGGGGCTTTATACCCCCGATAAAGGCGATGTCTTGATTGAGGGGCAAGCCTTATCTATAGAGGCGCGTCGCCCCCGCATTGGTATGTTGTTTCAAAAGAATGCTCTGTTTGATAGCCTGACAATCTGGGAGAATATAGCCTTTCGTTTATTGTCGCAAAATATGACACGCCCCGAAGCGCAAGAAAAAGTGAATGCTTTATTGCCGCGTGTGGGATTGCCGATGACAACAGCACTTTTATATCCGTCCGATTTATCGGGGGGTATGCAAAAGCGGGTGGGCTTTGCGCGAGCGATTATTTCTGCACCCGATATTTTATTGTTGGATAGCCCGACCGATGGGCTAGACCCGATATTGGCGGCACGGATAGATAATATGATAGCCGAAGAAACACAACGCCATGGCGCAAATGTGATCGCCGCCACCAGCACTTTGAGCCCCGCCTATGATGAGATTGCGGTGCTTGCCGATGGTATGCTATATTGGCACGGCACAAGGCAAGAGGCGTTAGCGTCTAGCGATAAACACCTCAAGCAATTGCTAAATTAGGAGAATAATATGTTTGGATTAGACAAAAAATCAGAAATGCCCTTGCGTGAAAATGCTTTGGTCGGGCGTAGCGAAGCCGTCGCCGTGCCACGCGAACATTATGTTTTAGGCACACCAATGGTCGCGCCTTTTGAAGAGAACGCCTCTTTTGCTATGTTTGGTCTGGGGTGTTTTTGGGGGGCAGAGCGTAAATTCTGGCAAGCGGCGGGAATTATTTCTACCCATGTTGGCTATGCGGCAGGCTTCACCCCTAACCCCACTTATGAAGAAGTCTGCAGTGGCGACACAGGGCATAATGAAGTGGTTCGTGTTGTCTATGACCCGACAAAAATATCTTACGAGGAATTACTCACCATATTTTGGGAGAGCCATAATCCCACGCAAGGTATGCGACAAGGCAATGATGCGGGCACACAATATCGCTCTGGTATTTATGTTTATGATGACAGCCAAAAACAAACGGCGACAAAAACACGCGATGCTTTTGCGCTACGTCTAAAAGAAGCGGGCTATGATGCCATCACCACCGAGATTATTTCCGCCCCTGAATTTTATTATGCCGAAGATTATCACCAGCAATATCTAGCGAAAAACCCGAATGGCTATTGTGGGCTAGGGGGAACAGGTGTGTCTTGTCCTATTGGATAAAGATTAAAGCCTAAAATTTCTGCGTTAGGGAAAGTGTGAAACGGCGACCCTCGCCGGGAAAATAGCGATTATTACCAAACCATTTATCGGCGCGTGTGGCATAAGCAACATCGGCGATATTTTCCACCTGTGCTTTTAAGGTCGTATTGGCAAGCGGCGTATATTGTATTTGCCAATCAAGCAATTGATGCCCCTTGTAAGCGGCAGTATTCGCCGCATCAATATAATAGGAGCCAACATAATTCCATTGCAAAGATGTGTTAAGATTATCTAGCGGTTGCCAGCCAATCTTTGCCCCTGCCAACCAACGCGGCGCGCTGTCTATGCGATTGCCGTCCGCTATATTTTCCCCTACTTGCCTATTCACATTTCTATCAAAGGCATAGCGGTGTTCAGCGAAACTGACATTGGCAGCAATATCCCACACCCCCCATGGATTGGTGTGCTGCCAATCTATCTCTGCCTCTATGCCATAATGTTCGGTCTTGCCATTGGTGACATATAAATCATCGGCATCGCGAAAATGATGATTGCGCTTGCTCATCGCGAATAGATTAACCTCAAACGATAAATCTTGCCCAAAATCACGATAAGAACCACGATAGCCAATCTCTAAACTATCGAGGGTTTCAGATTTCAACGCCGATGGTGATGGTACAAGCGGTCCCGCCTTATCGCCATCACGCAAGCGATAAAGATCTGTCACTTGTGGGGCGCGTGCCGCCCGTGCCAGATTGATAAATAAGCGTTGGTTGTCTCGCACCGCAAAAGATACCGCCAGTTTCGGCGATATATCGGTGAAATTATCACTGCGTGAAGCAGGACGATAGAGCCGCCCCTGCAAACCACTATCGGTGTTGTTGGTATAATCATAGCGGGTGTGCTCTATGCGTAACCCCGCCGTGATGTCTATCTTGTCAGATATTGCCCACACACTATGCACATAAGGGGCGATAACAGCCGCCCGTACATCATAATCATAATGTGTGCCGAGCAAATAATTATTGAACCTATCAGCAGGGGTGCTTTGTATCTCACTTAAACTGCCCCAACTATGTTCTATATCCAGACCGACAATATAATCGGCAAGTGTTGCGGATGCGGCATAACTGCTCTGTATGCCAATAGAACTATGCGCATTCTTTTCTATCGGCTGTGTCGGTAAAAAGTGCATCAAAAACTGCATATTATTATCACGCATATAAGGCGTGAGTGTGAGCGTTGCCCCACTATCCAATGTGTGGGCAATGCGTAAATAACTGCGCACCGCACGGGCATCACGATAGGCTTCAGGGTTGGGATTAGATTTCGCACACGATTCTATTTCATAAGCAGGCGCAAGGTTTGGGGCTTGGCAGCCAAGTGGTAAATTGGTAGCATCGCTAGTATCTTCAAGATCGCCATAAGCGATGGCATAACCAGCAGTCTCTTGATTCAAATTCATACCCGCCACCGCAAAATGATATGTGGTAGCGCCTTGCGTCCATGCCCCCTCCATCTTTATTTTTTGTTGTTCAAACCCAGAATCGGCACGATAGCCTTCCGCATCGCCAGAAAAAACAATGCCAATGCGTCTAGCGGCATTCTTCCCCCTTAAACTATGCTTGGCGATGACCTGATACCGCCCATAAGACCCACCCGCCACAGATATTTCATTACCGCTCTCATTGATATTGCCGCCAATAAAATTAACAAGCCCATGCACCGCATTTGATCCGTAAAGAGCACTGCCCGGTCCGCGTATTATTTCCACCTTATTACTCAGCTCTGGTATGGCATCCATTAGCGCATTCACATTGGCAAAAGCAGGGGCGCGCATCGCTATGCCATCTTCCAAATAAAGGAAAGACCCCGCCCCCGCACCGCCAACAAATACAGGCGAGCGAATAGCGGTCAAATGTTCCTGCCCCCCACCGCGCTGAACTTGCACACCAGCAGCCGCATTTAATATATCGGTCGGGAACAGACTTAAATGGTCTTGCGGATTAAGGCTGGCGATATTGCTGGGGTGGGATAGTTTCACTTGCGCCGTGCGTGTGGCAGTAACAACCAGTTCATCTTCTGCCACCGCCACTATAGGCGCAGCGACTAACATTGCGAACAAGGCAATCAAGGGGGTCGGTTTATTCATCGCGCTATGCTTCACTTTATGCGACACCAGAATCTAGTAAGTCAAGGAAGCGCACCAACCCGACAGGTTTGCCGTCTTCGCAAACAAACAAGCATTGAATTTTATGCGTGTGCATCATCGCTAAGGCTTCCCCCGCCAGATTATCGGGCGCAATTGTTTTAGGGGCAGGGGTCATAATATCTTGGGCGGTTTTCTCTAATAAATCGGCTGTCATATTGCGGCGCAAATCACCATCGGTGATGATACCTGTCAGCAATCCGTGACTATCGGTAATGCCGACACAGCCTAACCCTTTTTGCGTTATTGTTAGCAAAGCCTCAGACATAAGGGTGGCGGCAGGCACAAGCGGTAGTTTGTCCTCTTTATGCATAAGGGCGCGCACTTGATTTAATGTTGCCCCCAATTTTCCACCCGGATGAAAGTTTCTGAAATCATCTGTGCCAAAGCCTCGTGCCGTTAATAGTGCCACCGCTAGGGCATCACCCAAAGCGATTTGCATTGTCGTGGATGTGGTTGGCGCCCCATTCGGGCAGGCTTCTTTTACTTTGGGCAAAGTCAAACAGATTTGCGCATTGCTTCCCAATAGGCTGCACTTATCAGAGGTGATGGCGATAAGGGGAATGGTGAAGCGCAAGGCATAGTTAATCAGGCTGGCGAGTTCTGCCGTCTCCCCCGACCAAGAAAGCGCGATAATAATATCATCTTTGGTTATCATACCAAGATCGCCATGACTGGCTTCCGCCGCATGAACAAATTGGGCGGGTGTGCCTGTGGAAGCAAGAGTCGCCGCTATTTTATTGCCGACATGTCCGCTTTTACCCATGCCAGAAATAATCACGCGTCCCGCTTTTGCTTTGCCTAGGGCTAATATCATCTGCACGGCTTGCGTGAAGTTCTCGTCTAGCGATTCTGACAACGCTTTTAATCCTTGCGCTTCTAACGCAATTGTTTGGCGAGCAGAATCAATGGGGTTTGTCGTCATATCGCTATTATGCGCTATTTATGAAGTTTTTGCAAAGCCACATCTTTATAGGCGATATTGGCATCTAACCACCCCGTCGGTGTGCCGCAATCATAACGTTTGCCCTCAAACTGCCAGCCAGAAAGGGCAGTGGTCGGGGTCATCGCCGCTATGGCATCGGTCAGTTGAATCTCACCACCAGCACCTTGTGGGGCATGGGCTAGCACATCCATAATATCCGCCTCCAATATATAGCGCCCGACAATCGCTAAATCAGAAGGCGCCTCTTGCGGTGTGGGCTTCTCTATCATTGACTCTATATCTATATAGGGGGAATCTATATCGGCTTGCGGTTTTATAATGCCATAGCGATGCACATCGGCTTGTGCGACACGTTCTATGGCAAGCATATTGCCACCACGATATGCATTCGCCATCTGTTGCAAACAGGGGGTCGTGGTCGCCTTGATAATATCATCAGGTAAAATAACCGCAAACGGCGCCGCCCCTATCACATCACGTGCCTGATAAATCGCATGACCTAGCCCCAATGCTTCCTGCTGGATAATCTCCGTGAAAGGGGCATCTTGTGCCATCGTTTGCATTTGCTTTAATGTATCAGTCTTGCCCTGCTTTTTTAGTTGGGCTTCCACTGCCTTATTCGGGCTGAAATAAGATGCGATTGATGGCTTATGGGGTGCCGTAATAAAAATAAACTCTTCACAGCCTGCCGCCATTGCTTCTGCGACCACCCATTCTATCAGGGGGTGATTACCGAGCGGCAACATCTCTTTTGGTATGGATTTTGTAATCGGCAAAAATCGTGTGCCGAGCCCCGCCACAGGAAAAACTACTTTTTTGATTTTGTGTGTCATTTGTCTATCAATAAGCGATGAATCACTTATAATAAAGCAAGAATGAAGATGATTTACCATATTTATACAATTATAGTGCTCGGCATGACTTTGGGGGCGACTAATACTGCCGTTGCTGATGATGAAAGAGCGATTTTCCGTGATTGGCTGGGTGCCGTGCGGGTGGATGCCCATAAGCAGGGTGTTAGCGAAAAGCATTTGCGACTGCTGGATAATCTAACGCCTGATATGAAGGTGCGGGAACTAGCGGCACGACAACCCGAATATGTGAAGCCGATATGGGGTTATCTTGACCTTATGATAACAGACCAGCGCATAGCGCTAGGGCAGGCGGCTTTGGCGGCACATGCGGATTTTTTCAACACATTAGAGGTTAAGTATGGTTTGCCCCGCACAATACTGACGGCGATATGGGGTGTAGAGACAAATTATGGCAGCAATAAAGGTAGTTTTTCGGTTCTGCGCTCTCTGGCGAGTTTGGGCTATGAGGGCACGCGGGCTAAATTTGGGCGACAACAATTGCTGGCGGCACTCTCTATTTTGGAGGATGGCGACATCCCCCCCGATGAAATGACCGGCAGTTGGGCGGGGGCGATGGGGCATACGCAATTTATCCCGACCACTTATCAGGCTTATGCGGCAGATGGCACGGGCGATGGCAAACGCGACATCTGGAACGAGCCACATGATGCGCTTGCCTCTGCGGCTAATTACTTAAAAGTGTCGGGTTGGAAGCGGGG
>JAAOIL010000213.1 GCA_015163825.1 Alphaproteobacteria bacterium
GATTGCGCCTTTCGCTATTGGTGGATTACGCATTAGTGATAATCCACTATTGCAACACGATGTCGGGGATAGTGCCGTGGCAAGGTTGTTGCGCCCTTTGCGAATTATTTTTCCCATTTATGCGGGTGGCACGATTATTGGGGTGGTGGCACTTTTATTAAGTGGTATGCCTTTGCTAGATGCTTTTTGTTTGGGGTTATCGGCGATTTCCACTACAGGCTTTGTCGTTAGTAATTTGCCAATGGCGGAGATTTATTCATTACCCGCGCAAAGTATTTTGGCAATGTTAAGTTTTGTCGGGGCAATGTCTATGCCGCTTCTGGTGCTGACGATTTTGGGGCGCAGTCATATTGCGCAGCTCTTCACCTTGCGCAATGACGAGTTGCGTCTGTTTGTGATATTCATTGTGCTTTATGCGATTATCTCTGCCATTTTTTCACCCCACCATATTTATCGGGAGTTTTTGCAAGCGATAAGTTTCGCCAGCACTGCTGGTTTTGCCTTTACCGATATCAATAGCGCCCCCATATTTTGGACATTGATTTTACCAGTCATCGGGGGCTGTGCTTTATCAACGGCGGGGGGGATTAAAGTTATGCGGGTCGTGATATTGGCGAAGGGCATAGGCGCAGATTTACGCCGCCTTATTTATCCGTCATTGGTCAGTACCATTCGGCTAGATAATAAACGGCTAGAGCCGCAAGATATTAATTCTATGTGGGCGTTTCTTTCTTTATTTTTTCTGATTTATATGGGGGGGCTTCTTATTATGGGGGCGTTGGGGTTATCGTTTGCGCAAGCATGGGTGATGGTGGCGGCGACGCTCAGCAATAGCGGCGCCATCTTAAATGCCCATAATGTGTTGGACATACCGACAATGAGTGACGGCTTAAAAATCGCCAGTGGTTTGCTGATGATTATCGGGCGGCTAGAGTTTCCTGTCGCATTGGTATTATTTACATCTGCCTTCAGACAATTTATAAGGTAAGTATGACTCGCATTGCTTATATCAACGGACGTTATCAGTCTATTTATTATCCCGCTATTTTTGTGGAGGATAGAGGCTATCAATTTGCGGATGCCGTCTATGAAGTTTGCGCCATTGAAGGCGGACGCTTGCTTGATGTCAAAGCCCATTTGGATAGGCTGACATATTCCCTCAAAGCGATTGATATTAGGGCGGGGCATGGGTCGCCCTTAAAGTCGCACCGTGCGATGGCGATGGTTATGCGTGAAGTGGTACGCCGCAATCGTATAGATTTCGGTATGCTTTATATCCAAGTCAGTCGGGGTGTGGCGGTGCGCGAACACTTGCCCCCGAAAGATATTGATCCTGTATTGGTGATGACTTGCAAACCCCTCGACCCGACAACACGCCATCGCATACACACAAAAGGGATTGCGGCAATTAGTGTGCCAGATATTCGCTGGGGGCGCTGCGATATTAAATCCGTATCCTTATTAGCAAATGTGCTTGCCAAACAAGCGGCCAATGACAAGGGGGCGCAAGAAGCGTGGCAAGTGCGAGATGGCTTGATAACCGAAGGCGCCTCTGCCAATGCGTGGATGATAAAAGGTAAAACATTACACACCGCACCGATTGGGTTTCCCATTCTCAATGGCACGATACGAAAGCAAATTATAGCACTTGCCGCAAAACAAGGTTTGCGCGTGCAAGAAAAAAGTTTCTCAATCAAAGCAGCACAAGCGGGGGATGAATGTTTTTCTAGCGCCGCCACAAATGGTCTGCTGCCGATTATCTCACTTGATGGAAAGAAAATCGGGGCGGGTAAAAACAAAGGCAAGGTCGGGGCGCATACGACAGCATTTATAAAACTGCTGAATAAATCACTCTAACACCATTGCCCCTAACACCATAAAAGACGACGCCCGCCCGCATAAGGCCGTGCTAATCCTGAGGCGATAAGTTTGTTCTGCAAAGCGGGGGCTTTGACAAGCAACCTTCCATATTTTCCGCGCTTACCATTTGTATATAATTTTCCTCCATTGCGCATATAGGCAAGCGTCATATCGCGCGCTTCACGCGCCAGTGTTTTCTCGCTAGCGCATTTGCCTTTAATTTCCGGCGTATCAAATCCGTCAAAACGTAAAGTTTGGGTCGCCACAAAGGGGGGCACATCATCAAGGTGAATGGTGCAAGTATCGCCATCATAACACCGCAAAAGCGTGGTTAGATAGACGACACCCATAAACTCCACACCAATCATTTTGATAGCCTTTCTCTTATATGTTGCTATACACAACTTATAGTAGAAAAGTGGCGGACGCAATTAAAAATTGTATATAATGATATATTCTCTTATTTAGTGGTATATGGCAACTTATGAGTGAATAACTCTAAAAATATGATTTTTTGGTTGCTTGATAAGGATTTCCTATTATATTGAAGGATAAGAACATAAATAAAAGGAGCATATCATGCCAGAAAACGACAATTCAAAATTAGAAGAAAACTTTCTAACAACCGCTCGCAAAAGTGCAAAAGACCTGACCATATTTCTTGTCAATGGCATTAAGTTGCAAGGCACAATCACCGATTTCAATAATGAAACTGTGGTGCTAACAAGGGCAGGGCAGTCGCAGCTGGTTTATCGCCATGCGATTTCTACTATCGCGCCTGATCTATAGGTCAAGTTTTCGGTTCTTGCTCTTTGGCTTTTTGCCAGAGCGATTCCATTTCTTCTAGCGATGCGGCACGAGGATCGCACTGCGATTCTATATATTGAAAGCGGCGGGTGAATTTATCATTGGTGGAACGCAACGCCGTCTCCGGCTCTATGCCCAAATGCCGTGCCAGATTCGCCACGACAAATAATACATCACCCAGTTCATCTTTTATGCGTTGTGGGTCTGGCGTGGCAGACATTTCCGCCTTTAGCTCAGCAATCTCTTCGTCTAGTTTGGCGAATATCGGGGCGGCATCCGCCCAATCAAAGCCAACACGGGCGGCGCGTTTTTGTAACTTAACCGCGCGCGTCAATGCGGGTAGGGGGCGTGGCACATCATCAAGCAAACCCGTTTGCGACTTGGCGGCTCGTTCCGCTTGTTTCATATCCTCCCACTCATGATTGTTGTTGCGATTGTCGGGCGCACCCTTATCAAATATATGCTTGCCAAATATATGTGGATGCCGACGCTCCATTTTATCGGCAATGGTCGTGGCAATATCATCAAAGTTAAATAAATCAGCCTCCGATGCCATACACGCATGAAAAATAACTTGAAAAAGTAAATCCCCCAATTCGTTGCGGACATCATCCATATCACCACGCTCTATGGCATCAACTAATTCATAGGCTTCCTCAATCGCATAAGGGGCGATGGAGGCAAAATCCTGCTTGCTATCCCAAGAGCACTCTTTACGCAGCGATAGCATGATGCGCTGTAATCGCAAAAGTGGCGTTTCATTTGGTTCGCTAGACATCGTCTTTATCAGTTCCTTTATGTGTTGTGGTGGCTTGGTGCTTTATTTCTGTCATTTATAATGCTTTTGGGCTGGCACTATATATGCCGTTCGGCTCGTTTTGGATTAGCAAACATCAACTATAGCAGTTATTTTATTTTGGACTGGCACTTATTGCAAGAGTGGGGTTTCAGTAGTGGGGTTTCAGTTTCTGATTTCTTTTATATTTTGTGATTTGCATCTATTCGCATAAGAAGTATTATGACAAATTACAGAATATTTGAAAATGAGGTGTTGAAGCCTAGTGTGTGGTTTATGCCTATTTGTCATAATACTTCTTATGCGTATTTAACGGCACAGCAAACCCTACTCATTATGCGGCACGAGTTCATGAATAGATTTCAGATTGGATAATAATGCTTCGGCATCGGATAACGCCAGACAACTGGGTGCATCGCACAAGGCGGCATCGGGGTTTGGATGAAACTCCAGAAAAATACCATCAGCACCAGAAGCAATTGCCGCCCGTGCCAGCACAGATACGCCATCACGACGACCGCCTGTCGAAGCTGACGCTTTATCATTCTTTACCGTTCTTGGATCTGCGCCCGGCAATTGCACGGCATGGGTTGCGTCCATTATCACTGGCACGCCCAATTTTTGCATTTCACCGATGCCCAACATATCTGTGACCAAATTATTATAGCCATACATATTGCCACGCTCGCATAGCAACATTTGCACATCAGGGGCGGCTTCGCGTGCTTTGTCTAGCACATTGGCGCAATCCCACGCCGCCATAAACTGCGCTTTCTTTATATTTAGCCAGCCATTATTAGCAGAAACCGCTTTGGCGGCGGCAATCACCAAATCCGTCTGGCGCACCAAAAATGCTGGCAATTGCACAACATCGGCAACTTCCGCCACCGCTTGGGCTTGGGCTGGTTCGTGAATATCCGTGATAATCGGCACATTATGGGCGGCCTTTACCGCCGACAATATCGCCAGACCCTTATCTAATCCGGGCCCGCGATAACTGGTGATAGACGACCGATTCGCCTTATCAAAACTCGCCTTGAATATATAAGGTAGATTTAGCCCCGCACATACCGCCTTCAAATGCGCCGCCACCTCTAATGCCAACGCCTCGTCTTCCAGCACATTCAAACCCGCCATAACCAACAAGGGCTGCCCTGCCCCTGCCTTTATATTATACTTGGATAATTCCACCTGATTCATACGATGATAATAGCATAATTAACCTGACGATATAGGTAATTTTTAGGGCTTCTTATGTTCTAGTTGGTGGGAAGTTAGAGCGGCGGCGACTCTAATTAAAGAGTTTCTTAATATCCTTCAGCCATTCTAGGGTGGTTTGTTTTTTGTCTAGGTTAAGGGCGTTGGCAGTTTTTGTTTGGGTTTGGATTTTGCTCCACAATTCAAGGAGGCTTTTGGTTGGTATGTGTTGCCAGTTTTGGGCGAGTTGCGCTTCGCTAGCGGGCAAGTTTTCGGGTGCTTGCCCCCCGACTTGCATGCGGGTTAGGCGGTGGAGCCAGCCTGTAATTAAATCACAAAATATGGGGAAGTTTTCGGGCTTACTGCGATTGCTGACGAGGTTTGCCAAATCGTGCATTGCCTTTATGTTGGCGCGCGGCATTGTTGCCAGCACATTTATAAAGTCTGTGTAGATTTTGATACCGCCATTTTTTTCATTTTCGGCGAAGCGGCAAGCGTGGGCGACGCTACCCTCCCCCAGAAATACGGCAATATCTAAGGCATCGCCTGCAAGGGCGGGAAAGTGTCGGGCGACCACCGCACGGCAATCTTCTGGGGCTAGAGGGTTGAACGATAATAAGCGGGTGCGAGAACGGATTGTATCAATCACATTACCGAGTTGATGGCAGATAATCAAAAATAAAACACGCGGTGGCGGTTCTTCTATTAATTTGAGAAGACTAGCGACCCCTTTTTCATTCATTTCGTCAATGCTGTCAATGATAGCGATACGCCAGCCGCCTTGCGATGCCGTGCGTTGCAGAGGCTTGTGCAAACCTCTCGCTTCTTCGGCACGAATTTGAGTGAAAAAACGATTGTTACCGTCTTTCACATTCCAAATACGTTTGAGCACAAACAAATCAGGATGCGCCCCCGATTCCACTAATTTACTTTCGGGGCTATCGGGTGGCGCGGCAATTTGGGTGATTGATGTTTCATCACTGGTGCTGAAAAAATGTCGGGCAATGTGATAGGCAAAACTGGCTTTGCCAACGCCTTTGCTGCCATACAATATCCACGCATGGGGCAGTCGCCCACTTTGTACCGCCTGAATAAAAGTTGCCTCCGCCACATTTTGCCCCAACACACCGCGCGCCAAGCGGGGGTGCGCGATATTGTGCGGTGGCATATCAATATCGGGAATGATATCTGGATTATCTAATGCTTCACTCATAACGTTATACTATCACAGATTAAAATGCCTCGCCATTGCGGACTCTATCTGTGCCCAGACTTTCGCAAATGTCTCTTCCGCATCAATAACCACCATGCGTGTCGGACTTTCATTCGCCAGAGCCAGAAATCCATCACGGACTTTTTGATGAAAGCCTGTGCCCTTTTTTTCAAATCGTGCCGCACCACCCCGAATGGTCGCGCGTTCTAATCCCTTTTCTGCACGAACATCTAACACGAATGTTAAATCGGGCATAATCGGTGGGCTGGAATCTGCACAGGCAAGTTCTTGCAATTGTTTGATGAACGACAAATCAACACCCCCCGCTATGCCCTGATAAACAAGCGTGGAATCTATGAAGCGATCGCATATAACCCACTTCCCCGCCGCCAATGCCGGACGGATAACACGATTGACGTGTTCTACCCGTGCTGCTGTCATCATTAAAAGTTCCGCAAGCGGCGACCAACGTTCAGGGTTGCCCCGAACGAGGAGGTCGCGCAAATCTTCCCCTTGTTGTGTGCCGCCCGGCTCTAGGGTTTCTAAAACCTCAAATCCCTTACCCCGCAAATAGCCAACAAGTTCTGCCGCTTGGGTGGTTTTGCCGCCGCCATCGCCGCCTTCAAAAGTGATGAAGTGCCCGCTTGTATTATTCATGCGCCCCACCCCAAAGCATATAGCCCAAACTATCAAACGAGCGCCCGATGAAATTGCCCCGCTCCACTTTCTGTGCCGCAAGCATTGACATCTCTTGCGGTGCCAGACCAGGAATCGTAACCCGCATCAACGCCACCGCGTCACCCTTTTCAATGGGGGCAATAATCGGTCGCTCATAAGTGATTGTGATTATCATTTTGCGCCGCGCCCCACGTGGTGCCAAAACCTCAAAACGTTTTTCGGGAACAATCTCTACCCCCGCCTCTGCACCATGCCAAACTGGCAAGGTGCGCACCACCTGCCCCCGCTCTAGCAAAGTTGTTTGCGCAAATGCCCGAAACCCCCAATTCATAAATCGCCTAGCCTGTGCCGCGCGTTGGCGTTTGCTGTTCAGCCCATTCATTACCAATATCAACCGCCGCCCATTTTGTTCCCCCGAGGCGACAAGCCCATATCCAGATTCCAATGTGTGCCCTGTCTTTAAGCCATCAGCACCGATATTCGCATAGAGCAACGGATTGCGATTTTCTTGACGGATATTGTTCCAAGTGAATTCCCGCTCCGAAAAGAGGCTGTAATAATCGCTATATTGCGTGATGATAATATGTGCCAGTTTCGCTAAATCCCTTGCCGACATTTTATGGTCGGGGTGTGGCAAACCTGTGGAATTGACAAAAAAGGAATTAGTGAAACCCAAAACCTCCGCCATATCATTCATGATGTCGGCAAATGCTGTTTCTGAACCGCCTATCCCCTCCGCCAAGACAATACACGCATCATTGCCCGACTGAATAATGACGCCGCTCAATAAATCGCCAACAGAAACACGAGAGCGCGCCTCCAAAAACATTGTGGACCCCCCCGATGCCGCTCCCCCACGTCGCCACGCATCATCGCTGACAACAAACTCATCATCAAGGGAGACCTCGCCATTCTTTAACGCCTCAAACACGACAAGCACCGTCATCAGTTTGCTCATACTGGCGGGGGTCATCGGGGCATCGGCATTTTTCTCATAGAGGGTGACGCCCGATTGAACATCCATCAATAAAGCGTAATCTGCCTTCGCCTCTATCGCCTGTGCCGACATTGGCAATAAAGCGGGTGGTAATAATACCAGTGCCAATGTTAATGCCATTAAAATCTGTTTCATTAATCTCATCTGCTCACTCCTTTATCTGGTTGAAGCATATTGTCTATGACGATAGCATTAGGATAACCCGCCGCAATCATCTGTTCTTTTATGGCTTGCGCATCCTCGCGGATGTTGCCGCCCCCTGTCTTAACACGATAAAAATCCCCCGCCTGTTCTATCTCTACCACACGATTGGGAAAGTTGGCACGCAAAGCACTGCGGACATTCTCTGCATTGCCACGTTGACCAAATGCCCCAACCTGTATCGTATAAAGTGTGGGTAAAGTCGGTTTGGTGTTGGGGGCATTAAGGGTTGCAACCTCCACCGAGGGAATGGGTGCCGCCCCTATGCGCCGTGCATTACGAGGGGTTGTCGGCTTCTCTGTAATAAATGTCTCAGCCCCTGTGCCGCGCACAAGGCGACCACGTGCATCATATAATGGCGCACGGCGCAGATATTGCACCCGCACTTGTGTCGTGCCTTTATTTTCGAATCCCAAAACCTCCGCCGCACGACGCGATAAATCTATCTCCCTATCCTTCGCAAAGGGACCGCGATCATTGATACGCACTATCACCGAACGATTGTTCTCCAAATTCGTGACACGAGCCATTATCGGCATCGGTAAAGTTGGGTGCGCCGCCGTCAGCAATCGCATATCAAATATCTCGCCATTCGCCGTGCGCTTGCCATTAAACTTTGTCCCATACCACGAAGCAGTGCCGATATTATCATAAGTCGGATTCTCGCGGGGATAATACCACTGACCCTCTATCTGATAAGGTGTGCCTATCTTGTAAATGCCACCCGATGCCGTTTGACGACCTTGCGCTTCCGCCGATAACTCCACCCGATTTCCACTGCCGCCACACCCCGCCAAAACAAGCGGTATCAGCAACGCAGAAGCGAACAAAAGACGCATAGGCAATATGCGCATGGAGGGCAATAATCTCATCACCTATCCCTTTTAAGAGATTCGCAAGCAATTGGGAAATTATCTATTCTATAGAAAACATGGTGGAGGTTATGGCGGAGGTATGGCGGAGAGAGAGGGGTGAGGGGATAAACAAAAGCACTGCTTTTGTCCCCGAACAACCCCCGTGCAAAGCACATAAGAATCGCCACAGAAAATTTGAAAATCATACCTATAAGAGCCTCCAACAGGAGAGATGGCTGAGTGGTTGAAATCTGCCAAAAACGATAAATACCGCCGCTTCATCAAGTTGATATTTCCTTTTATATACCCTATAAGAGCCTCCAACAGGAGAGATGGCTGAGTGGTTGAAAGCGGCGGTCTTGAAAACCGTTGAGCGTTTGCGCGTTCCGGGGGTTCGAATCCCTCTCTCTCCGCCATTATCCCTTCACCGCTCTTATTTATTCAATAGATTCTCGTAAATAGATAAATAGGTTTGCGCTTGGCGTTCAGGTGTGAAATTTGTTTCATAATGTTTGCGGGCTTGCTTGCCATAAAGTGCGGTTTGTTCAGGATATTCTACCAGCCTATCCATTGCGGCACGTAAATCTGCTGGCGAGGCAGGCGGCACGACTAACCCTGTATAATCGTGCTGATTGACATAGCTTGTGCCCGTGCCAATCTCACAACTTATCATCGGTTTGCTGCATATTGCTGCCTCTACCAGCGACATCCCGAAGGCTTCGCTCGGCAAATGCGAGGGGAAGACAAAGCCATAACAGAGATTTAGCAGTGCCGCTTTATCCGCCTCTGAAACAAAGCCCAAAAAACGAACATTATCTAGTCCTTGCTCTAATCCCTGCTCTTGCGCTTGTCGTTGCAGATTATGCGCCTCCGCCCCTGCCCCCGCAAGAACGAGTTGATGGGGTGCCCCCCGCATCGCTTCCAACAGAAAATGTAAGCCCTTATAATAACGCATCACCCCCGTAAATAAAAAGAAACGTGGCGGCAGTTGCGGTTGCCATTTTTCTATCGCCGCTTTATCGGGCGTTGCTAAACCTCCCTCTGCCAGCCCGTACGGAATGACTTGCACTTTATCCGCATATTTTTGTAAAGCTGCACTGCTTTTTTGCAAATTAGGGGAGGCAACGGTAATAAC
>JAAOIL010000214.1 GCA_015163825.1 Alphaproteobacteria bacterium
ACAATAAACTCAAACCGCACCTCTGCCGCTTCGTCCAATGTGCATAGCACCAAATCAGGGTTGAGAATTTTGACATTAGCCGTCTCTTCAATATCGCCAGCCGTCACAACACCCGGTCCCTTTTTAGAAAGTGTCAGGCGCTTCGTGCCTTCTGTTTCTGCCGCGAGCGACATTTTTTTAATGTTCAACACGATATCCGTTACATCTTCACGCACACCGGCGATAGATGAAAATTCGTGCAACACACCATCAATCTGCACTGCCGTAACAGCCGCACCCTGAATGGACGACAACAAAACCCTGCGCAAAGCATTGCCCAACGTTAGACCGAAGCCTCGCTCTAGCGGCTCTGCCACGATACGCGCATGGTGCGCATTATCATGCTCCGAGATAATGTCTATCTTGTGTGGTTTAATTAGTTCTTGCCAGTTTTTCTGAATCACTTTTTGACCCCCTATAGTTAAACGCGCCGCCTCTTGGGAGGACGACAACCATTATGTGGAATAGGTGTAACATCGCGGATAGATGTAATCGTGAAGCCCGCTGCTTGTAGCGCCCGCAATGCACTTTCCCGACCAGAGCCCGGACCGCGCACATTAACTTCAAGAGTTTTAACCCCATGCTCCATTGCTTTCTTGCCCGCATCTTCTGCCGCGAGCTGTGCTGCATAGGGTGTAGATTTGCGAGAACCCTTAAAGCCCATCATTCCCGCAGACGACCATGAAATCGCATTGCCTTGCACATCAGCAATGGTAATCAAAGTATTATTGAAAGTAGAATTCACATGCGCAACACCAGAGGTGATATTTTTGCGCTCGCGGCGCCGCACTTTTGTTTTTTCAGCTGCCATTGTCGCCCCCTATTTTTTCTTACCAGCGATGGCACGAGCAGGACCTTTTCGTGTTCGCGCATTCGTATGCGTACGCTGACCACGCACAGGTAAATTACGGCGATGACGCAAACCACGATAAACACCCATATCCAATAAACGCTTTATATTCATAGAATTCTCGCGGCGCAGATCACCTTCAACCATATAATCGGCATCAATCGTTTCACGGATTTGAATAACATCAGCGTCGCTTAACTCATTAACCCGACGCTCGTGTGGAATACCAACAGAGGAACAAATATCACGCGCATGCTTATGCCCAATACCATGTATATATGTAAGGGCTATCTCAACACGCTTTCCTGTTGGGATATTTACGCCAGCAATACGAGCCACAACGCTCCTCCTTTATTCGTTAAATTGTTCAATTTAGGCAAAATATCGTCCTATCAGGGCGGTTTCACACAGAAGCGCAAATATACGGATTTTTAGGCAAGCGTCAAGACATATCGCCTCAAATAAGCCTGATTTCATAGGAAAAATGCCGATTTATGAAGAATTCCGCAATGCCAGCCATTAATTAGCTCAAATGAGCACTTGTCAAATACCATTATCGAGCATATATTATCAATGCGCCGTGACTGCGCCAGACTCTATGAGTCAGTATTGCGCGGGTTCGGGGCTTTTATAATAGATTTCTATTATGAAAGTTTATAGCCCGACACGGCGCCTTTTATCTTTCATCGTTTAGTAGGCAAATCTTCAAATATCATAGCCCAAACGCTTCATAACCTTTTCAATTTGAGGGCGTTTTTCGGGTGGGCAAGGATATTTCCTCTTCGTGGAGGATATACGATTAGGTGATTTTCGTGTCGTCAAACCATTATCAGATTTAATATGCGCTATCCAACAAGTCTTTGGAGCAAAGCCATGCTTCGCCTTCACTTCATCTTGAATTTTTTTATAAGTCATTATTGGCTACTCCTCATCCATAAGTTTTTTAAGGGCTTTTGCTTCTGCTACCTGCATCTGCAATGTTTTGCCTGAAATAATATAAGCCGCCGCACCAAAAATACCAAGAAAGAATCCTGCTGAAAATGCTGTTAGCCACCACAGCGAATTCATATTAAGTATCACACCATCCATCTTTTCATTTCTAGGAGCATTTTTACCCTGCTGCTTTGCAATCCAGCAGCAATAAAAACCCCAGAATATTCCCCAAATAACAAATGCAAGGAGGAGGTTCGCATAAAATGCCGCCATCATAGAGTCCAGTTGCCGTTCTATTAAAAGATAATCCACAATCTTCTCCATTTTAGATTACTAATAGAAATAGTGTAATTGCTTATCTAGCAATGTCAATGTTATAAATTTTAGAAAAAAGGCTTAAATCTTATCCAATATGGTGGATATTTGGGTGCTGACCTCTTCAATTGAGAGCATGCCGTCTATTTTTTGTAAGATGCCCTCCTCCCCATAATGGGTGGCGACAGGTGCGGGTTGTTGCACTTGAATGCGGTGGCGAATGGCTTCGGGTGTGTCATCGTCTCGTGCTTCACTGCTTTGTGCGGCGCGTTGTAATATCCTATCTACTAAAATTTCGGTATCCACGACCAGTTCTATGACAGCGTCCAGCGCGATATTTTTTTCAATCAAGAGAGCGTCTAAGGCTTTGGCTTGTGGCACATTGCGCGGGAAGCCGTCTAGTATAAAGCCGTTGGCGCAATCACTGGCAGAAATGCGCTCGCTGATTATGCCGATGACAATATCATCAGAGACGAGGTCGCCTCTTGCCATAATGTCTTTGACTTGTAGCCCTAGTGCCGTTTGGGCGGCGACAGCGGCGCGGAGCATATCCCCTGTTGAGAGTTGCGGGATTTCATAATGCGACACAATATGTTCGGCTTGTGTGCCTTTACCTGCGCCGGGTGGTCCTAGAAGAATGAGTCTCATTATTTTTGTCGCCCTAGTTTAGATTTTTTAATCAGCCCTTCATATTGGTGCGCGAATAAATGTCCTTGCACTTGGCTGACGGTATCCATCGTAACATTGACGACAATCAAAAGCGATGTTCCCCCGAAATAGAAAGGCACATTATAGGCATTGATTAAAAACTCTGGCAGCAAACATACCAGTGTTAGATATAACGCCCCCACAACGGTTAGTCGTGTCAGCACCTTATCAATATATTCGGCAGTGCGCGGACCAGGGCGAATACCCGGAATAAAGCCCCCTGATTTTTTAAGATTATCAGCCGTGTCTTCCGGATTAAAAACGATAGAGGTATAAAAGAAGCAGAAGAAAATAATCCCCCCTGCATAAAGTGCCATATAAGCGGGTTGTCCTCTGCCTAATTGCGCCACAACCTCAGAGAGGAAACCGCCCTGTTGGTCGTCAGAAAAGTTGGCAATCGTGATAGGCATTAACAATAATGATGAGGCAAAGATAGGTGGTATCACCCCTGCGCTATTAAGTTTTAATGGTAAATGCGAGTTCTCGCCTGATGCCATTTTATTCCCCATTTGTCGTTTCGGGTATTGCACGGGAAGGCGGCGTTGGGCGCGTTCCATAAATACGATAAAAGCGATAACGGCAACGACCATCACCAACAATGCCAGAATGACGAAAGTGGATAGCACCCCTTGCCGTCCTAGTTCTAATGTGCCCGCCAACGCACTTGGCAATTCTGCGACAATACCCGCAAAGATTATGAGTGAAATACCATTGCCAACACCACGTGCTGTGATTTGTTCCCCCAACCACATAAGAAATATCGTGCCACCTGTTAATGTAATGACAGCGCTTAATCTGAAGAAGGCGCCGGGATCTGGCACTATGCCCTCTGCGCCTTCCAGCCCGACAGCGATGCCGTAGCCTTGCACGGCGGCGAGAAAGACCGCGCCATAACGCGTATATTGATTGATTTGTTTGCGCCCTGTTTCGCCTTCTTTTTTCAATTGCTCCAGATGCGGCACGACTGATGTCAAAAGTTGAATAACGATAGAGGCAGTAATATAGGGCATAATGTTTAGCGCGAATATCGCCATACGACCAATGGCACCGCCAGCGAATAAATCAAACATACCTAATATGCCGGATTGCTGTTGCGCGAAAACATTGGCGAGCGCTTGTGGATCTATACCAGGTAGGGGAATGTAAGTGCCGAGACGATAAATAAGCAACGCCCCCAGCGTGAACCAGATTCGTTTTTTTAATTCATCGGCTGTTCTAAAAGCGGAAAAACTAAGGTTTGCGGCGAGTTGTTCTGCGGCGGAAGCCATAAACTACCCTCCATTACGCTTTTTCGGGGGTGTCTTTAGACACTTTTGGTTTAGGCTTATTGACAACAATAGCCCCGCCTAGTTTTTCAATCGCGGCACGCGCAGATTCCGAAACACCCGCGACTTCAAAATCTAGTTTATCTTTAAGGTCACCTTTTGCCAGAATACGCACACCATCTAGTTTGCGGCGAATAATACCAGCCGCAAGCAATGTATCGCTATTAACTTTAGCGCCTTTTTCTAATTTGCCAACGTCAATTGCCACTTGCAAACGCCCTAGATTAACCGCATTTAAGCGCAATGGGTTCGGCACATTAAACCCACGTTTTGGCAAACGCATATGGATAGGCATCTGCCCACCCTCAAAGCCTTTAATGGCAACGCCCGAACGAGAGGATTGACCCTTCATACCACGCCCTGCCGTTTTGCCTTTGCCAGAGCCTAGCCCTCTGCCAACACGCATCCGCCCTTTGTGTGCGCCCTTATTATCTTTTAGCTGATTGAGTTTCATAATCTATTCCTCTTCCACAAGGCGAACCAAATGCGCCACCTTGTTTATCATGCCACGCACGGCGGGGGTATCTTCTAAAGTGCGACGACGACCGGGTTTGTTTAAGCCCAAGCCAACCAATGTTGCGCGTTGGTCTTTCGGTCTGCCAATCGGACTGCCTGTTTGTTCAACGATGAGGGTTTTTGCTTTTGCCATAATAGTCCTCTATGTGGTTGCCGCCCCTTCTGGGGTAGGTGTTGGGGTTTGTGTTTGTGGTGTAGATATTACCGCTTCATCATCTTGCTCGTCTCGCATATCTTCACGGCGACGCGCGGCGATTTCGCTAACCTTCATACCACGACGTGCCGCAACATGGCGAGGGCTTGCTTGTTTGCGAAGCGCATCAAAAGTTGCGTGTATCATATTATAAGGGTTGGAAGACCCGATGGATTTCGCCACGACATCTTGCATACCCAAAACCTCAAACACTGCCCGCATTGGACCGCCAGAGATAATACCTGTACCAGCAGGGGCTGTGCGTAATTGCACATGACCCGCACCATGGCGACCTTGAATATCGTGGTGCAAAGTCCGCCCTTCACGAAGGGGCACACGAATCATTTTGCGTTTAGCGGCTTCGGTTGCTTTACGCACGGCTTCTGGCACTTCACGCGCCTTACCATGCCCAAAGCCCACACGACCTTTTTGATCGCCCACAACAACAAGTGCTGCAAACCCAAAGCGGCGACCACCCTTAACCACTTTCGCCACACGATTAATGTGCACTAAGCGGTCAGTGAATTCGCTATTTGCTTCTTCTTTATCTTCGCGGTTTCTATTTCTTGCCACAATAATCTCCCTAGAAGTTAAGTCCTGCTTCACGCGCGGCTTCTGCCAATGCTTTGACGCGTCCGTGATAAATATAGCCGCCTCTGTCGAAAATAACGGCTTTCACCCCTGCGGCTTTGGCGCGTGTCGCGATATTTTTGCCGATGATGCCTGCTGCTTCTTTATTACAGCCTTTGCCGTCAAAGTCTTTATCTTTTGTTGATGCCGCCGCTAATGTGCGCCCAGCTGCGTCATCTATGATTTGTGCATAGATATGTTTAGACGAGCGAAACACAGATAGGCGTGGGCGTTCCCCTGCCACCTTTTTTAATTGGCGACGCACTTTGTATTTTCTGCGATCGTTAATTGTTGAATGTGCCATGACCAACCTCTATTTCTTTTTGCCTTCTTTTTGTAGAACATATTCGCCTTCATAGCGAACACCTTTACCTTTATAGGGTTCGGGCGGACGCAGATTTCTTATTTCGGCGGCGACTTGTCCTACTTTTTGTTTTTCAATCCCCGTTATGGTGATTTCGGTTTGCGATGGGCAATCCACTTTTATCCCTTCAGGGATAGAAAAGTTGATGTCATTGCTGTAGCCCAAAGCGAGTTTTAGTGTTTTGCCTTGTAGTTGCGCCCGATACCCCACGCCACGCAGTTCTAGTTTTTTGGTGAAGCCTTCGCTGACCCCTTCCACCAGATTGGCAAGGAGAGAACGGCTCAAGCCCCAAAACCGCGATGCTTCTTGCGATTTTTCGGTAGGGGTAAGTGTTATCGCATCATCTGTGTGTGCGATATTGACCAATTCCGATAGCCTTGCTGTCAGCTCCCCTTTGCTGCCTTTGACAGACACATTTTGTCCATCAAGGCGCAATTCTACGCCTTTGGGTATGCTTACAGGTTTTTTACCAGTTCTAGACATTGTTTCACCTTTCTATGCCGCTAGAATACGCGACACAAAACCTCCCCTCCGACATTGTTCTGACGCGCCGTGTGATCTGACATCACACCTTTAGGGGTGGAGATAATAGAAATCCCCAAACCATTGCGCACCACAGGCATCGTTCGCACAGAAGAATATATGCGACGCCCTGGTTTTGATACACGTTCAATCTCTCTTATAACAGGCGAGCCATCATGATATTTTAGTTCTATCATAATCTCACCACTGCCATTATCAAAACGTGTTTGCGAATAGCCACGAATATAGCCTTCGTCTTTTAACACATCTAACACCCAACACCGCAATTTAGATGCAGGGCTTGCCACTTTGCTTTTGCCGCGCATTTGTGCGTTACGGATGCGTGTTAGCATATCACCGAGAGGATCATTCATTCCTGTTCTCCTACCAACTTGATTTTATCATGCCTGGTATCAAACCGTTTGATGCCAGGTCACGCAATGCGATGCGTGACATATTGAGTTTGCGATAATAGCCGCGTGGGCGACCACTTATACCACACCGATTGCGCACCCGATTAGGGGCAGAATTGCGCGGCAGTTCAGCAAGTTTCAAACGCGCCCGAAACCGCTCCTCTGGGGGCAGAGCGCGGTCATTGGCGATTGCCAATAGCCGTGTTCGCGCACCCATATATTTAGCGACCATGCGTTTGCGTTTATCGTTACGCTCTACTGAACTCTTTTTTGCCATATTATAATCCTCTAGTTATCCCAATCATCAAAGGGAAAGTTAATGCCACGCAAAAGTTCGCGTGCTTCGTCATCGCTTTTTGTTGATGTGCAAACAACAATATCCATTCCCCACATTGTATCCACTTTATCGTAATTGATTTCGGGGAAAACGATATGCTCTTTCAAGCCCAGAGCATAATTGCCATGTCCGTCAAAACTTTTCGCGTTGAGACCACGAAAATCTCGCACGCGGGGAAGTGCCACATTAACCAGCCTATCTAAAAACTCATACATACGCGCCCCGCGCAATGTAACCTTCACGCCAAGCGGCATATCTTCACGCACCTTAAAACCAGCAATAGATTTTCGCGCCCGCGTAATCACCGGGCGTTGCCCCGCAATCGCTTGTAAATCTTCAAAGGCAAAGTTTATTTTCTTTGTGTCTTGTGTAGTTTCACCCACACCCATATTCAACACGACTTTTTGGATGGTAGGCACTTGCATAACATTATCCAGTTTGAATTGCTCCATCAATGCGGCGCGAACCACATTTTCGTAATGAATTTTAAGACGAGGTTGATAAGGCTCAGAC
>JAAOIL010000215.1 GCA_015163825.1 Alphaproteobacteria bacterium
GGCGATAATCATCTCTGCCATTTCTGCAACACTATTATTATTGGCACTATTATCAGGGGAACAGGTGATGATATTTTCCCAGCCTGCTTCTTGTGCCGCTTGTGCCGTTTGCGCCCCAATCGCAAAAACAAGAGCCGATAAAAGACTATCATCGGGCGGCAATAAAGCCGATAAAGCCCGCACCCCATTGGCCGATGTAAAGGCTAATGCCGCATAATTCTTGGGGGTAGAAGCGGTCTCATCAAAGACAATATCCAATAAGGGTAAAACAAGCGGTGTATGCCCCAGCGCCGCTAATGTGGTGGCGAGGCGGTGGGCATCGGGTTCGGGGCGGGTGATGAGAAGTTGCATAATGATTTATATTTTTTGGATAAGGTGGGGAGCGGCTTTGCGCAAGCGGGCGGCTAGTTCTGCCCCTAAGCCCCGCGCCTCACGGCGGGCACCGCTTATGGTATCATCTATCATTTCACTGCCATCTTTTGCTAATAGACGCACCTGTAAATAAAGAGTGTCGGCTTTTATTTGCGCGAAAGCAGCAATCGGGGTGCGGCACGAGCCATCTAACCCCGCTAAAGCGGCGCGCTCGGCAGTGACGCAATCTGTTGTGTCGCCACAGATAAGCGGGGCGCATAAGGCAAGTATATCTGTATCATCATGGCGACATTGCAAAGCCAAAGCCCCCTGTCCGGCGGCGGGTAATAAGACAGCGGGGCAAAGACGCGTCATATGTAATGAGGGCGGTAATGATAAAGTCGCTAACCGCTCTAATCCTGCCGCCGCTAAAATAATGGCATCAAGGGTGTTATCATTTTCTAGCTTATGCAAACGTGTGCCGATATTACCACGCAGAGGCACAATGTTTATGGCGGGGCGATGGTGTAAAATCTGGGCTTGGCGGCGCAAAGAAGCCGTGCCAATAACCCCCGCTTTTTTTATTGCCGCTAAATCTTTATTCTTGCTGATAAGCATATCATAAGGGTCGGCACGCGGGGGGATAGCGGCAATGGTTAAACCCGCCTCGTTTTGGGTGGGTAGATCTTTCAAACTATGCACGGCAATATCAGCATCGCCCTCGCACAAGGCACGATTTAGCTCTTCGGTGAATAATCCTTTGCCACCAATATCGGCAAGCGGCTTATCTAGAATTTTATCGCCTTTGGTAATAATCTCATAAAGAACAATATCATCGCCCGCCAGCCCATGCGCTTGGCACAAAGCGGCACGCACATAATTAGTTTGTGCCAATGCCAGTGGCGAAGGGCGGGTAGCGATTGTGATGGGTTTTTTCATTATGGTTTGCTATATCACGTGTGCGACGACAAAAAAAGGGGCGACCAAATTATTGATGAGCCAGACTTATACGATTTTAGGCATAGAGACCAGTTGCGATGAAACAGCCGTAGCCGTAGTACGCCTGCATGTAGAGGGGCGGGGGCAAGTGGATAAAGGCGCGATTTTATCCAACCAGATTTTGAGCCAAATAGAACAACACGCCCCCTATGGTGGTGTCGTGCCAGAACTGGCAGCCCGTGCCCATTTAACGCATTTACCCGCCCTCATTCGTGCCGCCCTAGACGAGAGCCAATGTCGCCTTGAGGATATGGATGCGATTGCTGCCACAGCAGGGCCCGGCTTGATTGGCGGTGTTTTGATTGGGCTAACAATGGGTAAAGCCCTCGCCCTCGCCCATAATTTGCCTTTCATTGGTATCAACCACCTTGAAGCCCACGCTTTGACAACACGGCTGACCGATTCTACACCTTTTCCTTATTTATTGCTTCTTATATCAGGGGGGCATTGCCAATTATTAGATGTGGCGGGCATAGGGGCGACCACATTATATGGCACAACCCGCGATGATGCGGTCGGCGAAGCCTTCGACAAATCAGCCAAATTATTAGGCTTGGGATATCCGGGCGGCCCCGCCATAGAAGCCTGCGCCAAGCACGGCAACCCCATTTATAACCTGCCTCGCCCCCTCTTAAACAATACTGCCCTGCCTTATGACTTTTCTTTTTCAGGCCTAAAGACCGCCTTATTACGACAAGCCGAAAAACTGCAACCATTGACGCAAACCCATATCAATGATCTGGCGGCATCATTACAAGGGGCGATTGCCGATTGCTTAGCCTCACGGGCGAGCAATGCTATGGTGCGGTTTAAGACACACCATAAGACCTGCCCCAACCCGCCTTTTGTTATGGCGGGCGGTGTTGCCGCTAATCAGTTTTTACGCCACCGCTTGGCTGAAACAGCACAAGCCCACGGCTTTCATCTGGTCGCCCCGCCTGTCGCCTTATGCACCGATAATGCCGCTATGATTGCTTGGGCGGGTGCCGAACGCTTCGCTAGCAAGCAGTTTGATGAAGGGGGCATGGCAGTGCCCGCCCGAGCCAGATGGGCGATTTCTTAAACCTAAAAGAGGGATTACATATAGATACTTCTATATATAATGATGAGAAGATTCTATACTGGGGCAAATAATAGCGTGAAGAAAGAAATGAAAAATATGAAAGTCAATAATCAAAAAGCAAATAAAATTGGTGTTTTGGGGGCGGGGGCATGGGGCACGGCACTTGCGGCGGCATTGGCACGCAAGCATACGCCGCAACCGATAAATTTATGGGCACGAGAAGCAGACGTTGTCGCCAGCATTAATGACACGCACGAGAATGTGCCCTATCTGCCGCATATAACATTACCTGATAATATCTGCGCCACCACTGATATGAATACCTTGCACGATTGCCAAACGATTTTGATGGTTGTGCCCTCGCAATATGCCCGTGCGGTTATAGAGCAAGCCGCCGCCATTGCCCCTGCCAATGCCAGTTTTGTTTTATGTGCCAAAGGGTTGGAGCAAAAGACTTTGCAGTTTATGTCGCAAGTGGCGAGCGATTATATAGACGAGACGCAGCTGGCAGTTTTATCGGGCCCGAGTTTCGCTGATGAACTAGCGCAAGGCTTACCAGCAGCAGTTACATTGGCGTGTAATGATAGCGCACGAGCAGCAACGTTGGCGAATGATATTGGCAGTGCTGGGTTTCGTCTTTATTTATCCGATGATGTTTTGGGGGCAGAGATTGGCGGTGTTATAAAAAATGTGTTGGCGATTGCTTGTGGCATTGTTAGCGGTCAAGATCTGGGCGAGAATGCTCGTGCTGCCATTATCACACGCGGCTTTAGTGAGATGCAAAGGCTGGGGGCGGCACGCGGCGCAAAGCCTGATACCTTAAGCGGCTTATGTGGTTTGGGGGATTTGATTTTGACGTGCACCAGCACGCGCTCGCGCAATTTTGCTTTGGGTCAGGCTTTGGGGCAGGGGCAGAGTGCGGCGGCATTCTTGGGCGCACGTGCTTCGGTTAGTGAGGGGGCATTTTCGGCGGCGGCCGTTCATCGTCTGGCGCAAACGCATAATGTTGAGATGCCTATTTGTGCGGCAGTGGCGGCGATTATTGATGATGGTGTATCGGTGGCGCAAGCCATTGCCACTTTACTGGCACGACCCACTACTTATGAAACGAATGAAACGAATGAAACGAATGAAACGAATGAAACGAATTAAAGAGGGAGACTAAAATGCCCTATTGGCTTTTCAAATCGGAACCCGAAACATGGGGCTGGCAACAACAAATAAAACGCGGGCGCAAGGGCGAGCCATGGGACGGCGTGCGTAATTATCAAGCCAATAATATGATGAAGCAAATGCGTATTGGCGATAGAGGCTTCTTTTATCATTCGGTGAAAGAGCGGCGCATTGTCGGGTCGGTGCAAATCATTCGGGAGCATTATCCCGATCCCAGCGATGCCAGTGGCAGGTTTGGTATGGTTGATGTGGTCGCCCTTGAAGAGGCGAAAACCCCTATCACATTGGACGACATCAAAGCAGATGAGGCCTTGCGCGATATGATTCTGGTGAAGCAAGCGCGGTTATCGGTGCAGCCTGTGCAAGCCAAAGAGTGGCAACATATTTGCAAACTTTGCGGTCTCAGTGCCACACGAGCAAAGTCTCTCTATTTTTAAAGGGGGATTTCTAAAAAATAAAATTAGACTGGCGACAAAGCCCAATCCGTGATTTACTGCCCTTACATAAATCACCGCCTTAAAAAATCAAAAACCCTCAAGAGGACACATAATGGATAAGCCCCCAACACAAGAAATCACAGCAGATATTCCCGCCTTAAAAGAAGAAAGTGTAAGGGGCGGTGATTATGCCATTTTAGGGCTTTTGACATTTATCAATGTTTTGAATTTTATTGACCGCCAATTGCTCGCCAGTTTTGCCAATTTTATTGTGCCTGATTTAGGATTAACCAATACACAATTTGGATTGCTGACGGGATTTGCTTTTATCGTTTTTTATGCAGTGATGGGGTTATTTATGGGGGTGTTGGCAGACCGCCTGCATCGCCCGCGTTTGCTAGCCTTTGGGTTGGCGTTATGGAGTGCGCTGACGGCTTTTTCAGGATTGGCAAAAGGTTTTGTGACAATGCTTATCCCGCGTATGCTTATCGGGATCGGTGAAAGTGTGGCGACCCCTACGGCTATTTCTATGTTGGCGGATAGATTTCCCGCTCATCGTATGGGCTTTGCGGCGAGTATTTATTATATGGGGGTGCCGATAGGCGTTGCCATTAGCCTATTGGTGGCTGGTTATTTAGGACCAGCAATTGGCTGGCGCAATTGTTTCTATCTGCTTGGGGCTTTGGGAATTATTGTAGCCTTGATTGTCTTATTCATACCCGAAACACCCCGCAAAGGCATTGCGCCCAATCAGGCGCAAACAGGCAACAACTTAAAAGTGCGTGATAGTGTGCGCTTGCTGGTGCGGTCCCTAAAAACCTCCCCCGCTTTGGTCTGCACCATTTTGGGGGGTGTCGCTTTTCATTTTGTTTTGGGCGCCGCCGCTTTTGAACAATTATGGTTTGTCCAAGAACGCGGCTTTGAACGCGCCGCCATTGCTATTCATTCGGGTTGGTTGGCTGCTGGTGGTGGTTTGCTCGGCACATTACTGGGCGGTATTTTGAGCGATATCTGGCAACAAAAATTCAAAAGCGGTCGCCCGATGTTTTTATTCTGGACGTCGCTTATACTAACGCCTTTTGTGGTCGCCTATCGTGTTGTGGCGCCCGATAGTTTCTTTTTTGATTTAGGGATTGTGCTGGGCTTTATGCAACTAGGCTTATTCTATGGACCGACTTTTTCTACCGTGCAGGAACTTGTCCCTGCGCATATTCGTGCCACAGTCGTGGCATTTTATATCTTGACCCTCAACCTGATTGGGCTGGGCATTGGTATTACGGCGGGGGGGATTACCATTGATTATCTCATCGCGCAAGGGGTGGCAGAACCCTATACGCAAACATTATTGGCTTTCACTTTATTATCGGCAACGAGTATTCCGCTTATGTATGTGGCGGGCAAACGTTTCCACCAAGATAAAGCGGCGCTTGCCAATATGACAGATGATTTATAAAAGCAGATAATATCAGGAGGTAATTATGGCTGAAACATTTCCCTTATTAAAAGATACAAAAATTGATACTGCCACTTACACACGCCTTTATGAGGAGAGCATCAATGACCCCGAAACATTTTGGGCGCAACAAGGCAAACGCCTTGATTGGATACAGCCCTATACCAAGATAAAGAATACGCATTATATTGGCGGGGATATTGGCGGGGATATTGGCGGGGATATTGGCGGGGATAGCGCGACTGATGTTTCTATTCGCTGGTATGAGGACGGCACTTTGAATGCTTGTGTCAATTGTGTTGATAGGCATCTGCCAACACGCGCCGATAAGGTAGCGATTATTTGGGAGGGTGATGACCCCGCCGATGATAAAAAAATAACGTACCGCGAACTACACACCCACGTCTGTCGCCTCGCCAATGTCTTAAAACGTGAAGGCGTGGCAAAAGGCGATAGGGTAACAATCTATATGCCGATGATTGTGGAGGCGGCTTATGCGATGTTGGCGTGTGCCCGTATTGGGGCGGTACATTCTGTGGTGTTTGGTGGTTTCTCGCCAGAGGCATTAGCGGGGCGTATATTGGATTGCGATAGCACTTTTATTATCACTGCCGATGAAGGGGTGCGCGGTGGTAAAACGGTGCCGCTAAAAGCCAATTGCGATGCGGCACTGGCGCAATGCCCGCAAGTTAAAAAGGTGCTGGTGGTGAAACGCAC
>JAAOIL010000216.1 GCA_015163825.1 Alphaproteobacteria bacterium
AAGTGGCACGCACCCCAACACCCCGCCACGGCAAAGCCTTAACCATACATCATAAGGGACATGCGCTTTTTGCGGGTCTTGCCCCTTCATTTGAGGCGGGTCTCTATCATTCTTTATGTGTAAAAACTTTGCCGCCCGATTTCACAACGATAGCCACAAGTGCAGGGCATAGTGATGATATAATGGCAGACATAATGGCAGACATAATGGCAATGACTCATAAAAACTTGCCGATATTCGGGGTGCAGTTTCACCCCGAATCCATTCTCACCCCTGACGGACATATTATCATCCGTAATTTTTTGGGCATATGTTATGACTAAAGGGGGTGCTATGACTAAAGGGGGTGCTATGACTAAAATATGGTTAAACGGTACAATCTGCGCTGGTGATAAGGCACTATCAGCAAATGAGCGAGGCTTTTTATTGGGGGAAGGTCTGTTTGAAACAATTTTAATTAAAAGCGGTAGCCCTCGCTTATGGAACGCCCATATTGAGCGTCTCTTCCATAGTTGCGCCACTTTTGGCTTTGCTTGCCCTTATGATAAAGCCACCCTAGCGCAAGCCGCCGATGACTTAATAGCAAGTAAAAATAATATGGTGTTGCGCATAACCGTCACTGGTGGTGTGGGGGGACGAGGACTTGTGCCACCACAAGAGCAGAGCCCGACTTGGCTGATGCAAATATCGCCTGCGCCCTCTTCTCCCGCTCCTTCTAAAAATCCTGCCCTCAAATTGGCGGTTAGCCCTATCACACGTTTGGCAGACCATATAAGCAATGCCCATAAGACAACAAATTATTTTGATAATATATTAGCGCGCCGCCAAGCTCTCGCGACAGGTGCTGATGAAGCCGTTTTGCTCAATCAATATGGGCGGGTGGCGTGTGCGGCGGCGGCCTCTATTTTTATTGTAAAAGATAATAGCTTATCCACCCCGCCTATCAGTGAAGGGGCGATGAATGGTATTATCCGCCAGACTTTATTAAACTTAAAAACCACGCCCTTATCACAAGTGCCAATACAAGAAGCACCGCTAACCCTTGCCGCTTTACACCAAGCCGATATGATATTGTTGTGCAATAGTGTGATAGAGGTCAAAGCCGCTTATATTACCGCGCCAGCAGAAATAAGAGCGCAAAACCTTGCGCACTCTTTTATTCAGGCTTTTATTCAAATATTAGATGAAATAGATTAGTCGGCTTGTGGTTCAAGCACTTGGCGACCGCGATATAATCCGCTTTTCAAATCAATATGATGCGGGCGATGCAATTCGCCACTATCGGGGTTCTCTATATAAGTAGGATTCGCCAAGGCATCAGCCGCACGACGCATACCGCGTTTAGAAGGTGTTGTTTTTCGTTTTGGAACAGCCATGATTATCTCCGTTATCAGTTTGAGGCGGTTTTATGAGGTTGGCGGTCAAATGTCAAGTTTGAACTCTATTGAGGCTCTATTGAACTCTATTGAGGCTCTATTGAGGAGAGACCCGCCAGATTTTACCACCCGGATGGCGCTCGTGTCCTTCCGATAAGATATAGAGCAAGCCATCACGCCCGACCCGAATATCGCGCAAACGCTCGCCAATCTCGGTAAATATATCAGATTCGCCCTTGACCTTTTGCCCTTTTTTGCCCGCCATATCCACCCGCACGACTTTATTGAAGGTCAGCGAGGTCACAAATATATCACCACGCCAAGCGGGAAACGCATCGCCCCGATAAAGCGCCATACCACTAGGCGCAATAGAGGGCGTCCAATGATGAATGGGTTGCTCCATACCCTCATAATATGTGTAGGGGCTTATTTGTGCAGAATTATAATCTTGCCCCAAAGTGATAGCAGGCCAGCCATAATTATTTCCCGCTTCAATAATGTTTAACTCATCACCGCCTTTCGCGCCATGTTCGCTTTGAAAAATAGTGCGCGTGACACTATCATAAAGAATACCCTGCGCATTGCGGTGCCCATAAGACCAAATCTCAGGCAAAGCCATTTCGCTATCATAATAGGGGTTATCTTTTGGCACAGCGCCATCATCACCCACCCGCACAATAGAACCCAAATGCGTGTAAGGATTTTGCGCTTCCTCGCGATAATTAAACCCCTCGCCAACAGTGATGAGCAAACTATTATCTGCCATAAATGTCATACGACCACCATAATGCACCGGCGTATTGCGTTTAGGGGCGGCTTCAAAAATAACTTTTACATCTTCCAAAGCCTTGCCCGTATAACGCCCCCGAATAATCTGCAATGTATTGGCATCATCTGTGCCAACCGCCAGCGATAAATAAACCAGATTATTGCTTTCATAATCAGGGTGCAAAACAATATCCATCAACCCCCCTTGCCCAGAATAATAAACTTCTGGCACACCTTTAATCGGCGCACTGATTTGATTGGCAGAGGCATGCGGATAAATATGGTGCAATGTCCCCGCCAATTCCGTCACCAGAAAACTGCCATCGGGTAAAAAAGCAATGCCCCATGGTAGATCTAGACCTTTGACAATCGGCTCAAGTTTGTAATCTGCCGCGTGGGCGCCTGATATACCACCACCCAATAAAAGACATATCGCTAAAATTAGCTTAAAAAAAGGTGCTAAAAAAATCTGCTTTGTCATAAGAATTCTCCTTATATAGTGGGATAATGGTGGGATAATGATAGGATAATGGTTGCTATAATATCCCATTTAATAGGGTTAAATGCTAGCCTAGTTTTTCTATCATTGCAAATCTTGTTTTTTTCTTTTAGACTTTATCCATAAATTGAGGAGACCCATTATGTTTATATTCACACACCGCCCCCGCCTTGCCGCTTATATTATCGGCTTGCTGATATTGATTGCCAGTTTCACGACAATCTACACACAAATCATTTTGGGCGAGATTGTCAATATGGGGCTGGCTGTGCCACCGACTTTACGCTTCACCGCAAGTGCCGCAAACTTTGCTTCTATGTTTGTTCTATGGGGCGCGATTTTAGCAATCGCCTTTACTGCTTCTATGATTATCGCGGCGCGTATCGCCCGTGCCATTGGTATATTGCCAATCTGGGTGCATGCCGTCTCTGGCTGGGCAGGAATCGCCGCTACCTTATTCCTTATGGAGTGGGGCGGGGAAGCCGTTCTCGGTGTAAACATTATTGTTGCTTCGCGCGGACTTGATGGTTTTATCGCTTTGAGCCTTGCTGGTCTGCCAGCCGGTTATATCTACCGCGCCCTTATTGAACGCTACCGCACACCTGCATAAAATCAAGGGGGCAATAAATAATTAATGCTTTGCTTTATATTCCAAGCGGCGTTGGTGCAATAAAGGTTCGGTATAGCCATTGGGCTGGGCACGACCTTGAAAGACCAAATCACACGCTGCCGCAAAGGCAATAGACTCCTCTAGATTATCTGACATAGCGGTGTAATCGCTATCGTCTTTATTTTGGTCATCAACCACGGCTGCCATACGGCGCATAGTTTGCACGACTTGATCTTTTGTGCAAATGCCGTGATGGAGCCAATTGGCAATATGCTGGCTAGAAATACGCAAAGTGGCACGATCTTCCATCAAGCCAACATTGTGAATATCGGGCACTTTAGAACAACCGACGCCATGATCTATCCAGCGCACCACATAACCCAATATGCCTTGTGCATTATTATCCAGCTCTTGTTGCACATCTTCGGGCGACCATTGCGGATGCGCTTCCACGGGCATTGTCAATATCGTATCCAGCGAGGCACGATTGCGTGATTTCAATTTGTTTTGCACCGCTTCCACTTCCACTTGATGATAATGTATGGCGTGCAAAGTGGCGGCTGTTGGCGAGGGTGCCCACGCACAATCTGCCCCCGCTTTTGGTTGGGCTATTTTTTGCTCTAGCATAGCTGCCATAAG
>JAAOIL010000217.1 GCA_015163825.1 Alphaproteobacteria bacterium
AGCGACCCGACCATTGCGCTTGTGTCAGACCAGTGGCAATGGCGGTCTCGTCTAGCCCGATAAGGCGGGCTAATTTTATGGCGACGCCCGCATTTATATATTGGTGCGCCCCCGCTAATGACGGCGGGGGTAAGTCTAGCAACCCCTGCTCATCTTGATAGATGAGGCGCTCCTGTCCAGATATATGTTCAGACATAACTTGCCAATCTTGATTACCAAGCGATAGCGGCGCATTTTGCGCTTCAGCACGGGCGCGTATAATCGTGGCGACTTCGCTATGTTGCGGGGCGCAGACAATTGGCGTGTGTGGTTTTATAATGCCCGCTTTTTCGTGGGCTATGGCGCTTAATGTGTCTCCTAAAAACTCTTGGTGGTCGTAATCAATAGCGGTGATTGCCGATAAATAAGGGGTGATAACATTGGTGGCATCAAGTCTGCCGCCCAGCCCGACTTCTAATAATAAAAACTCTGCGGGCGCGCCAATAAATTGCGTATCGGCAAAGGCGGCAAAGGCGGCGGCGGTGGTGATTTCAAAAAAAGTAATGGCAGTATCGGCTGATTCATTATTGCGCGCACGGCAAAGTTCCAAATAATGGGTCAGGGTTTCATCTGTGATAGGTTGGTTGTTTAATAAAATGCGTTCGTGGAAAGTGAATAAATGCGGCGAGTGATAGCGGTGATGTGTTTTTTTGGCGGCCGCCAACATCGCTGATAAAAAAGCAATGGTTGAGCCTTTGCCATTGGTGCCAGCGACATGAATAACAGGGGGTAGGTTTTGTTCGGGATTGCCGAGGGCTTTGAGTAAGCGGTGCATACGCCCTAATGATAAATCAATCTTTTTGGGGTGGGCGTGGGCAAATTCTGCTAGCAGGCGGTCGCTGGTGCGCATTATAAAGCAGCAGATTTTTTAGCAGATTTTTTAGTAGATTTTTGCCCTGTTAGTAAAGCGACCAGCCGCCCTAATGTATCGCGCAATTGATGACGATGCACGACCATATCAATCATACCATGCGCCAATAGATATTCGGCGCGTTGAAAGCCGTCTGGTAATGTTTCTTTAATCGTATCCTCAATGACACGCGGCCCCGCAAAGCCGATTAACGCGCCGGGTTCAGCAATTTGGACATCACCCAGCATCGCATAAGAGGCAGTGACGCCCCCTGTTGTCGGGTCGGTCAACACGACAATATAAGGCAATCCTGCCTCGCGCAATCGTTGAATGGCAACGGTGGTACGCGGCATTTGCATAAGTGATAAAATACCTTCCTGCATACGCGCCCCGCCGGCGGCAGTGAACATAATCAGAGGTGCCCCTGCTTGATGCGCGGTTTCAGCGGCGGTAATCACCGCTTCGCCCGCCGCCATACCAAGCGAGCCACCCATAAAGGCAAAATCTTGCACAGCGACAATGCTTTGTATCCCACAGATAGCCCCCTTGCCGACTTGCACAGCATCTTTGGGGACATCTGGATTATTATCGGCAATTGCTTTTTGGGCGGCTTTTTGGCGGGCTTCTTTTAAGCGCTCGCTATATTTTTTTTGATCTTTGAATTGCAAGGGGTCGTGGGCGACATCACGCAAGGGAATGATTTCATATTTGCCGTCATCAAAGGTTTGGGCAAAACGCATTTTTGCGCCAATACGCATATGGTAATGGCACGACGGGCAGACATTTTGTAAATGGGCTAAATCGCGGTGGAAAATAATCTCCCCGCATTTTTTGCAATTTTCCCACAGATTATCGGGTGTGTCGTCGCCTTTGCGGAACACACCAGCAAAACGCGGGCGCACAAAGTCTTTTATCCAATTCATAAAATTCAGTCTAGCACATTATTTATGTGCCGCACCTGCTAATTTTTGCACCAATGATAATGTTTTTGTGACTATTTTTTCTGGGGAAGTCTCAAGATTATTACCGATTTCATCAACCAAAGCCGAGCCGACCACCACCCCATCACCAATGGCGGCAAATTGCGCCACACTCGCTGTGTCGCGAATACCAAAGCCTATCATAATCGGTAAGGCGGTAGCGTCCCGCAATTGCTGCACTGCCGCTTTTACTGTGGCACTATTGGCAGTCGCCGTGCCTGTGACACCCGCAATAGACACATAATATAAAAAACCTGAAGCATGGGGTAAAATCTGCTGTAGCCGTTTGGCATCGCTGGTCGGTGTGGCAAGGCGGATAAAGTGTAAGCCGCAAGCGGTGGCGGGTAAGCAGAGTTCCGCGTCTTCTTCGGGGGGTAAATCCACCATAATCAAGCCGTCTATGCCTGCGGTGGCGGCATCCTTTAGAAAGCGCGCGACACCATAATGATAAATAGGATTGTAATAACCCATCAATAAAACAGGTGTTTTTTGATTATGTTGGCGAAAGGCCGCGACCATCGCTAGTGTTTTGGCAAGGGTTTGCCCCGCCTTTAAGGCACGCAAACCAGCGCGTTGTATAGCGGCGCCGTCTGCCATTGGGTCGGTAAAGGGCATGCCGAGTTCTATAATATCGGCGCCCGCCTCTGGTAAGCCGTCCATAATGGCTTGACTACGCGCAAGGTCTGGATCACCCGCCATAATAAAAGCGACAAAGGCTTTGCGCTTTTGTGCCGCTAAGGCTGCCAGACAAGTGGGTAGGCG
>JAAOIL010000218.1 GCA_015163825.1 Alphaproteobacteria bacterium
CCAAGAAGCGAATATCGTGCCGATTGTAGAACCCGAAGTCATTATGGACGGCGCACATTCTTTGAAAGACTGTTATGAGGTGAGTGAATTAGTTTTGCGTGCGTTGTATCAGCATTTGGCAGAACAGGGTGTGCATTTAGAAGGCACTATATTAAAGCCGAATATGATTGTCTCTGGCACAAAACACGCTACCCAAGCGGGGGTGGCGGAAGTCGCACAAGCCACGATAAAATGTTTCAATGAAAATGTGCCGCATGCTGTGGCGGGTATTGTATTTTTATCGGGCGGTCAATCCGATATTGATGCAACAGCCCATTTAGACGCTATGAATAGGCTTGGCACACACCCTTGGGCTTTAAGTTTTTCTTTTGGGCGCGCCTTACAAGCCGCCCCTTTGAAAGCGTGGGGTGGCGAAAGCGATAATGTTAAAGCGGCACAAGCCGCCTTTGCGCATCGTGCTAAAATGAATGGACTTGCCGCACAAGGCAAATGGCAATCTAGTTTAGAGAATTAATTTCTCGCCCCCAAATCTACAATATGGGGTGCGCTGGTTTGCATAAGCCGCCTTGCATAATCTACGATTTGTGTCGCATTCAACCCCGCCTCATCATACATTTTTGTGGGGCTGGCGTGGTCTATAAATCTATCGGGCAAGTGCAGACACCGCACCTTCGCCCCCGTCTCTAACATATTTTGTTCCGCAAGGAAGTGCATCACATGCGCCCCAAACCCACCAATAGACGCTTCCTCTAATGTGATTAACAAACTATGTTCCTTGGCGAGGCGTAAAATTAAATCTGTATCTAGCGGTTTCATAAACCGCGCATCAACAACGCTGGTGGAAAACCCTTCCGCATCTAATCTTTGTGCCGCTTCTTGTGCTTCTTGCGCCCGTGCCCCATAACTTAAAAGGCAAATGCTCGTGCCTTCTTTCAAAATACGACCACGCCCTATCTCTAGCACTTGCCCCATTTCTGGCAATGCCACCCCCACACCCTCGCCGCGGGGATAACGCAAAGCAGAAGGTCCCTCATCATAAGCGGCTTGCGTCGCCACCATATTCATAAGTTCAGCCTCATCGGCTGCCGCCATCATCATCATATTTGGTAACGTGCCGAGATAAGTATTGTCAAATGACCCCGCATGGGTAGCGCCATCGGCACCAACTAACCCCGCCCTATCTATCGCAAAACGCACAGGCAAGTTTTGTATCGCCACATCATGCACGACCTGATCATAGGCTCTCTGTAAGAAAGTAGAATAAATCGCCGCAAAAGGCTTAAACCCCTCGCACGCTAAACCCGCCGCAAAGGTAACGCCATGTTGCTCCGCAATGCCAACATCAAAACACCTATCAGGAAACGCTTCGCTAAATTTATCTAGCCCTGTGCCAGATGGCATAGCGGCAGTGATGGCGACAATCTTATCATCCTTCTTCGCCTCCTTCACCAGCGCATCGGCAAAGACACTTGTATAAGAAGGCGCCGTCGGGGTTGCCTTATCTTGCTTGCCCGTAATCACATCAAACCGAGAAACGCCATGATACTTATCCGCAGACGCTTCCGCCGGCGCATACCCATGACCCTTTTTCGTGACCACATGCACGAGCACTGGTCCGTCCTTGACATCACGCACATTGGCAAGCACTGGCAATAAATGATCTAGATTATGTCCGTCTATTGGTCCGACATAATAAAAGCCCAGCTCTTCAAACAATGTGCCACCTGTCGCTAGACCTCTGGCATATTCTTCCATTCGTGCCGCCCTCGTCTCTAGCGCATCGGGCAGATATTTCGTCATATCCTTAACCACCTTGCGCATAGAACGATAAGTATGACCCGATAATATCCGTGCCAGATAAGCACTCATCGCGCCAACGGGGGGCGCAATAGACATATCATTATCATTCAAAACCACAATCAAGCGGCTTTTCATCGCCCCGGCATTATTCATCGCCTCATACGCCATGCCCGCACTCATCGCGCCATCGCCGATGACCGCTATGATGTCATTATCATCCCCGCGCAAATCTCGCGCAACCGCCATACCCAATGCCGCAGAAATAGAAGTGGAACTATGCGCCGCCCCAAAAGAATCATATTCGCTCTCTGTCCTTTTCGTGAAACCTGAAAGCCCCCCCTCTTTTCGCAATGTGTGGATGCGGTCACGACGCTGTGTCAATATCTTATGCGGATAAGCCTGATGCCCGACATCCCATATCAACTTATCCGTTGGCGTTTGAAAAACATAATGCAATGCCACAGTCAATTCCACCACACCGAGACCCGCCCCTAAATGTCCGCCTGTTTTGGAAACAGCCGCTATCGTTTCCGCCCTTAACTCATCCGCTAACTGACGCAAATCACCCTTCGCAAGGCGGCGCAAATCTGGCGGATTGTTGATTGTATCCAAAAGCGGTGTGCTGTCAGTCATAGACTTCTATTATCAGTTTTTACGCTCTATGACAAATAATGCCGCATGGTGCAAAGCCTCGCCTCGTTCCCCAAAAACCGAAATATGCTTGCAAGCCCGCTCCACCAAATGCCGTGCCTCATGGCGCGCCTCCACCACACCCAAAAGTGTCGCGAAATTAGCCCTGTCATCATTACTATTGTCATCGGCATCCATAACATCATCGGCTATCTGATAGGCAAGACCTATCGCATTGGCATATTGTGTTAGTGCCTCTAGGGCATCATCATCATCACCACCGCCCAAATGCACTCCAGAACGCACCGCATAACGAATAAGCGCCCCTGTCTTTAGACTATGCAACCGCGCTAATGCCCCTATATCATCAGCATTGCCCTCTATATCTAGCATTTGCCCTTGCACCATACCTTGCGCCCCGACCGCTTGTGCCAACTCCGCCACCAATAAAGTGCGGGTCTCTGCCTTTGGGTGCGTAGCAGAATCCGCCAACACCGCAAACGCAAAACTTAAAAGCCCATTACCCGCTAATATCGCCGTCGCCTCATCATAGGCAATATGCACACTAGGCTGACCCCGCCGCATATCGTCATCATCCATCGCTGGTAAGTCATCATGGATAAGCGAATAACAATGCGCCGCCTCTATCGCTGTCGCTACACGTTCCGCTTGGGGCGCAGCCGCCCCCAATAATTGCGCAACCTGCAAACATAAATATGCCCGAAACGCCTTGCCCTGATGAAGTGCCGCATAGCGCATCGCATCCGTTAAGCGAGACTGCCCATCATCTGGCAATAACTGCCCCAGATGATAGCCGATACGACTAGCCGTTTCCTCTAGCGATTCTTCTAGGGACTGCACTATTATTCCGCCTCAAAAGGTTCGGTGCTAGTGCTAGTGCCATCGCCTGTGCCTGTGATTTTCTCTATCTTCATTTGGGCTTGGCGCAACTTATCATCGCAGAAGCGGCGCAAATGATTGCCACGTTGATATATCTCTATAGATTTTTCTAGCGCCACATTACCCTCTTCTAGGCTTGTGACGATTTCTTCTAGCTCTGCGAGGGCTTGTTCAAAGGTCATCTTTGCAATGTCCTTTGGTATAGTGTCGGCTGGTATTTTGTCTTGTTTTGCATCTGCCATAATATCTATCCTTTATCATTAGAGGTGCGTGTGTAATAGCACACCCCTTCCTCATCATAAGACATCGCAACATCGCCACGATGCACGAGGCATATTAAATGCGCCAATGCCTCCCCCGTTGCCATGAAATAATTATCCGCCCCTATTTTGCGTTTGAAAAGACACGAAAACACCTCTCTATCTGTCGCACGGCGCGGGACATCGCACACATCCAACAACCGCACCAAAGACTTCTCGTGCTTTTCTATCAAACTAGATAGACGCTCGTGTAATCCGTAAAATGGTTCGTTATGGGAAGGCAACACCAATGTTTCAGGCGGCAAACAATCACGCAACCGCGCACAACTATCTATCCAATCTTGCAACGGATTCGCCATAGGCTCGGTCGGGAACACAGACACATTAGACGAAATACGAGGGATAACTTGGTCGCCCGCAATAAGCACCCCCAATTCTTCGCAATAAAGACAAGCGTGTTCGGGGGCATGACCCCGCCCTATCTCTACACGCCAAGTGCGACCGCCTATGGTGAGACTATCGTCTTGTTGCAAACGTTGATACGATTGCGGCAGCGCATGGATATATTGCCCAAAACCACCAAACCGCTTTTTATATCGTGCCAATGAGTCATCATTAAAACCAGCAGCCTTGTAAAAGCGTAAAGCTTCTTTTGGCGCTTCCTGCCCTGTATCAGCTGCCAACATACGGCACATAAGATAATCCGTCCGTGACATATAAAACTCTGCGTCAAACTGATTAACCAACCACCCCGCCAAACCAACATGATCCGGATGCAAATGCGTGATAATCACCTTATTGATAGGGCGACCCTCCATGACACCCGCCAACAAACCCGACCAATCTTTGCGGGAATCGGGGCGATCTACGCAACTATCTATCACAGCCCAGCCATCGCCATCACGGAGCAAATAAAGATTGATATGGTCTAAATCATACGGCAAAGACATACGCACCCAATATATATCAGGGGCGACCTCCATTGCCTCCGCCGCCGCTGGAATACCCTCAAAAGGATAGCGCAGACCATGCGCCCCCGCCGCCTGTAAGATATGTACTTGCTCACTCATCGTCTTCAGCATAAGATGTGAAATAGAAAATTACAACAAAACTATTGGAGATTATGACACTTTACCCCGCATCACCGCGCGATATAAGCAGTTTCGCTAAACGCCTGAGAAATGGCGAAGTTGTCGCTATTCCAACAGAAACCGTATACGGATTAGCCGCAGACGCAACACAAGCCGATGCCGTCGCCGCTATCTATAGTATAAAAGAACGCCCGCAATTTAATCCGTTAATATGTCATATCGCATCCTTGCGTATGGCGAAACAATATGGCGTGTTCAACGAAACCGCAAATAAACTCGCCAAAGAATTCTGGCCTGGTGCTTTAACACTCGTTGTGCCACGCAAAGACAATTGTAAAATATCTGAACTAGCCAGTGCCGGATTACATAGCCTCGCCTTGCGTTGCCCATCACACCCCATAGCCGCAGAAATCTTACGTTTGGCGAAACGACCCCTCGCCGCACCCTCCGCCAATCCATCTGGTCGCTTGAGCCCCACACGACCAGAAGATGTGCGCCGCACCCTACCCAACATAGATGTATTAGATGGCGGCTATTGCGAAGTCGGGGTGGAATCAACCATCATCGGCTGTCTGGGCGATATGGCAGTCTATTTACGAGCCGGCGGCATATCACGCGGGGATATTGAAGCCTGTCTAGGCGAACCCCTGACCGATGTTCCCACAGAAAAAGGAGACGCCGCACGACTAGCACCCGGGCGGTTGGTACGACATTATGCCCCCCATGTTCCCCTGCATATCAATTGCACACAAGTAAAAGAGGATATGCTGCTATTGGGATTCGGCGCCGATGCCCCCGCCGATGTCGCCGATAATTTAAGCGAGACAGGCGACCTATGCGAAGCAACCGCAAACCTATTCGCTTGTTTGCACAAACTAGACCTGCAAGCCCAAGCCGAAAATAAACATATCGGGGTGATGCCTATTCCCCATCATGGATTGGGGGAAGCCATTAACGACCGCCTCTCTCGGGCGGCGGAAGCGGTGGATAAATAGCACTCTTTTATTATTTATATCACTATGATATAAGTAAAGCGAAAGGCACATAACAATGAGCAAAATAGAACAAATAAATGTTGCGGTGAATCCAGAAGCCACACAACTCAATTCAGATGAATTGGGCATAAGCAATTTTGAAGCAATCGTTATGTATGTTCGCCGTGTCGTTCATCATCGTGGCGCATTTTGGAATATCCGCAAACCCAATGCAGAAACTATCGCCGCCATAGAAGCATCAGAACGTGGCGAGGGTGAAAGAATAACCCTTGAGGAAATGAGGGCACGGTTCAAAGAACTAGAATCGTGAAATACATTGATGAGGTTGGTCGCTATAAACGCGACCTAAAAAAATGTGTGCGGCGAGGCTATGACCTTAAAAAATTAGATAAAATTATTGTTTCTTTACTCATGGAAAAAACATTGCCAGCACGGGCGCGTCCGCATAAATTATTAGGTAATTATATTGGACATTGGGAATGTCATATACAGCCCGATTGGTTATTAATTTATAGAACAAGTGCGGATACATTATTTCTTGTGCGAACAGGAACGCATAGCGACTTGTTGTAGAAAATAATTATTGATGTTGGATAAGTAGTGTTGGCACTTCGCAAACATGTGATTTGATTGTTGCCACCAATGTTTTTGGTTTGCGCCCCTCACGGATTTCTGACACTTTTATTCCCGCCGCTTGCAGTCGGGTGACACTGGCGGCGATGTCGTCTGTTTTAAGGGCGAGCCCTGTCAGCGCATCTCGTCTTTTTTTGGGGTCGTGCGGAGCGATGGCTTCCACACTCATAGAATTGCAACGAAAGAATAACATATCCCCACCCCATGCCGGGCGTGATTGCTCTAAAGCGAGGCGCACCCC
>JAAOIL010000022.1 GCA_015163825.1 Alphaproteobacteria bacterium
TATAAAACGACCATTGGAGAAGAAATAAAAGGAGAACGATATGATAAACCAAATTGAAAAGATGAACACGTTAGTTCCTATGGTCGTGGAGCAGAGCAATCGGGGGGAGCGGGCTTATGATATTTATTCGCGCCTTTTGAAGGAGCGGGTGGTATTTGTCACGGGCGCCATTGAGGATCATGTGGCAAGTTTGATAACGGCGCAGTTATTGTTCTTGGAGGCTGATAACCCGAAGAAGGAGATTTCTATGTATATTAATTCTCCGGGTGGTGTTGTGACGTCTGGTATGGCGATTTACGATACGATGCAATATATTCGTGCGCCTGTTTCTACTTTGTGTATTGGTCAGGCGGCATCTATGGGGTCTTTGCTGTTGGCGGCGGGTGCGGCGGGACACAGATTTGTTTTGCCGAATGCGCGGATTATGGTGCATCAGCCTTCGGGTGGTTTTCAGGGGCAGGCTTCTGATATAGAGCGCCATGCACAAGAGATACTAGATATGCGCGAGCGTCTGAATAAGATTTATGTGAAGCATACAGGGCAGGCTTTGCGCAAAATAGAGGAATCGCTAGAGCGCGATACCTTTATGACAGCCGAAGAAGCGAAGGATTTCGGCATCGTCGATGCGGTCGTTACACAGCGCAAGCCAGATGGCGATAAAAAATAAATGTTGCCAAAACATTCCCTTTTGTGATTATAGGGGAATCACGTGAAATCAAATATGTGAGGAAAAGATGAGCAAGGTCGGAAATACAACAGGCGATAACACAGGCAGCACTCATGGTGGTGGCGGTAGCAGTGGTGGCAAGGGCACTCTTTATTGTTCTTTCTGCGGCAAGAGCCAGCACGAGGTGCGCAAACTGATAGCGGGACCAACCGTATTCATCTGCGATGAATGCGTGGAATTATGTATGGATATTATCCGAGAGGAAAATAAATCCTCGCTCAATAAAGAACAAGATGGGGTGCCGCCCCCAAGCGAGATTATGGGTGTGCTAGATGATTATGTTATCGGGCAGGTGCATGCCAAGCGGGTTTTATCTGTGGCAGTGCATAATCACTATAAGCGTCTGGCGCATTCGGGGCAGAGCAGTTCAAATGATATTGAACTAGCAAAATCAAATATCCTATTGGTGGGTCCGACAGGGTGCGGTAAAACTTTGCTGGCACAAACATTGGCACGGATATTAGATGTGCCCTTCACAATGGCAGATGCCACCACCCTTACCGAAGCGGGTTATGTGGGCGAAGATGTAGAGAATATTATCCTCAAACTTTTACAGGCGGCAGACTATAATGTAGAGCGGGCGCAACGCGGCATCGTCTATATTGATGAGGTGGATAAAATCTCGCGCAAAGCCGACCACCCCTCTATCACGCGTGATGTATCGGGGGAGGGGGTGCAACAAGCGCTGCTTAAAATTATGGAAGGCACAATTGCTTCTGTGCCACCACAAGGGGGGCGAAAGCATCCGCAACAAGAATTCTTGCAAGTGGATACCTCTAACATTTTGTTTATATGTGGCGGGGCATTCGCGGGGCTAGAGAAAGTCATCGCGCAACGCGGGTCGCAAACCTCTATCGGCTTCCACGCAAAAGTCGAAACGCCAGACGAAAAACAAACAGGCGAATGGCTGAAAACACTAGAGCCAGAAGACTTGCTCAAATTCGGGCTTATTCCCGAATTCGTCGGGCGGTTATCTGTGCTGGCGACGTTAGAAGATTTAGATGAAGATGCGCTCGTCACCATACTCAGCCAACCCAAAAACGCATTGGTTAAACAATACGCAACCTTGTTCGCTATGGAAGATACCGAACTAACCTTCAAAGACGAAGCCCTTCGTGCTATCGCCCAAAAAGCAGTGGAGCGAAAAACAGGGGCAAGGGGATTACGCTCGGTCATAGAAGGCATATTGCTAGACACAATGTTTGACCTGCCATCTATGGAAGGCGTGGAAGAAGTCGTGATTAGTCGCGAAGTGGTTGATGGTAAATCGCCACCGCTCTATATCTATTCAGAGAAAACCGCCTCTACGGGCACAGATTCGCCAACGCCTGCCGCTTCTTAAGGTCGGCTTAACCTTTCGCCTTTATTCCTTTTCTTATGGGCGGTCTTGAAATATGGGGATAACCTCCCATATTAACACTAGACATCTAACGAATCATCTATGGTGCTGTCTATTATAGATAGCAATGAAAGAGAGATATTATGAGCGATACCGATAATAATCAGCCTCCTGCACCACCTGCGCCATCACAACCGCCATCACAACCACCATCACAATCGGCGGTGCAAAAGCCCGCCCAAAGTGCTGGTAATCTGTTTGTGGTTTTGCCTTTGCGTAATATCGTGGTGTTTCCGGGTATGGTTGTGCCTCTGCTTGTCGGGCGCGAGAAATCGGTTCGGGCGTTAGAGGAAGTCGCCAAAGGCAATAAGAATGTATTGCTGGTCACCCAAAAAGATAGCGAGGCGAATGATCCCGTCCCCGCAGATTTATATAAAGTCGCAACGATAGGTAAGGTGCGGCAATCGTTGAACTTACCTGATGGCACGGTCAAGGTTATGGTAGAGGGTATGCGCCGTGTTGCCATTACGGAATATATTGCGCAAGCGGGACAGGATTTTTTAACAGCACGCGCCACGCCTTTAGCGGCATCTATCAAGGCGGGTACAGAGAATGATATAGATTCACTCAGGCGCAGTGTGGTTAGTCAGTTTGGTAATTATGTTAAGCTCAATCGTAAAATCCCGTCCGATGTGCAAGACAGCATAGACAAAATAGACAATGCCACACGCCTTGCAGATACAATTGCGGCGCATCTTAATATCTCTATTGATGAGAAGCAGAAATTGCTAGAGGTGACCTCTGTTCTCAAACGGCTAGAACTTGTGCTGGGTCATATGGATGGCGAGGTCGGCATAATGGAGGTGGAGAAAAAGATTCGCGGGCGTGTAAAAACCCAGATGGAGAAAACACAGCGCGAATATTATCTTAACGAGCAAATGAAAGCCATTCAGAAAGAACTGGGCGATGGCGATGATGGCGCGGGGGAGTTGCATGAATTAGAAACCCGCATCAAAGAAGCAAAAATGTCAAAAGAGGCAAAAGAAAAAGCTGATTCAGAAATGAAGAAGTTAAAATCGATGAGCCCAATGTCGGCAGAGGCGACTGTGGTGCGCAATTATCTTGATTGGTTGTTGGCTGTGCCTTGGAAGAAGAAGTCGCGCATAAAGAAAGATCTGACACAGGCAGAGAAAGTGCTTGATGCCGACCATTATGGTCTAGAAAAAGTTAAGGAGCGGATATTGGAATATCTTGCGGTGCAACAACGTTCCAAAAAACTGCGTGGTCCTATTCTGTGCCTTGTTGGACCGCCGGGTGTTGGTAAGACATCGCTTGGTAAATCTTTGGCGAAGGCAACAGGGCGGGAGTTTATTCGTATGTCGCTTGGTGGCATTAGAGACGAGAGCGAGATACGTGGTCATCGCCGCACATATATTGGGTCTATGCCGGGCAAGATTATTCAGTCTATGAAGAAGGTGAAGTCGGTTAATCCGTTAATCCTGCTTGATGAGATAGATAAATTGGGCGCCGACCATCGTGGCGATCCATCTGCGGCATTGCTAGAGGTGCTAGACCCCGAACAAAATGATAGTTTCGCTGACCATTATATGGAGGTGGATTATGACCTCTCAAATGTGATGTTCATTACGACCGCGAATTCATTAAACATTGCGGGGCCTCTGCTTGATAGGATGGAGATTATTCGTATCGCTGGCTATACAGAGGACGAGAAACTAGAGATTGCTAAACAGCATTTGCTCCCCCAGATAAAGGAGGAGCATGCGCTGCGCCGTGGGGAGTTCGCCATTGATGACGAAAGCCTTCGCGATCTTATTCGGTGTTATACGCGCGAATCTGGTGTGCGTAATCTCAAGCGGGAACTAGCGACATTGGCGCGTAAGGCTATCACACAGATTATCAAGGGTGAGAAAACACAAATGCAAATCACGACAGATAATCTGGCAGACTATGCGGGGATTAAGAAATTCCGTTTTGGTCTGGCGGAGGAAGAAGATCAGGTCGGCGCCGTCACGGGCTTGGCATGGACGGAAGTCGGTGGCGAACTCCTAACCATAGAAGGTGTTATGGTGACAGGCAAAGGCAAGATGATAACAACAGGTAAATTGGGCGATGTCATGAAGGAGTCTATAGGGGCGGCATCTTCTTATGTGCGCTCTCGGGCGGCGGCATTTGGCATAGAGCCACCTTTGTTTGAACGTAAAGATATCCACGTCCATGTGCCAGAAGGGGCAACCCCTAAAGATGGGCCTTCGGCAGGTGTTGGTATGGCAACAGCGATTGTCTCTCTTATGACAGGTATTCCGGTGCGCAAGGAAATCGCTATGACAGGCGAGGTTACTTTGCGGGGGCGGGTGCTTCCCATAGGGGGGCTGAAGGAGAAGTTGCTGGCAGCATTGCGTGGCGGCATCACTGAGGTTTTAATCCCCGCCGAGAACGAAAAAGATCTGGCAGATGTCCCCGACAATATCAAAGAGGGTATGGCGATTATTCCCGTCGAAAATATGGATGAAGTGTTGCGCCATGCTCTTGTGCGTCCACCGCAAGCCATAGAATGGGACGAAGAAGCCTACCTCGCCAGCCAGAAATTGGCAGGAAATGTGGGCACACCAACCTCGCAAACCCACTAATTTAGAGAAAAATCGCACGAATCAGGCATTTTTTGCATTTTTTTGCTGATTCAGTGCATTTTTTGCTTTGCGAAATGAGGGAATCACACCATAAATTTGATTACTGATTCATAAACACCAAAAAACAGGAGAGTACTATGAATAAAAACGACCTCATAAGCCAAGTAGCCGAAGGCACTGGCATCACTAAAGCCGACGCAACACGCGCCGTGGATAGTGTATTCGACAGCATCTCTGGGGAGCTATCCAAAAAAGGTGAAGTTCGCCTTGTTGGATTCGGCACATTCTCAGTGGCGCACAGGAAAGCGACAACAGGGCGTAATCCACGCACTGGCGAAGCAATCCAAATCAAAGCATCTTACCAGCCTAAATTCAAAGCTGGTAAAGCGCTTAAAGAAGCCGTTAACTAATCAATGGTGGGGGCGCGTCCTTTATCTTCGGGTAAAGGCTCGTCCCCATTTTTGTTTCTATATTTCTGCTTCTAGCGATTTCACTCTAACTGCTTATGGCGGGTTCTGCCTTTATCGGGCTGGGCTCTCTACAGGTAAGCGGCTAGGGTGATTTTTATTTGTAATGCTAATTGCATTATCAAGAGAAATAGGCTAATAGCGTTTCGGTGAGGGCGGTTAGCTCAGCTGGGAGAGCATCTCGTTTACACCGAGAGGGTCGGCGGTTCGAGCCCGTCACCGCCCACCATGACCTCTGATGAGTTTCATCAGAAAAGACAATCCCTTAGGGGGTGTAGCTCAGTTGGTTAGAGCGCTGGCCTGTCACGCCAGAGGCCGCGGGTTCGAGTCCCGTCACTCCCGCCACTCTTTTTAAAGGAGCGGGTATCTGTAAGTAA